>NZ_BAAABL010000082.1:0-12920 GCF_039520965.1 Halarchaeum salinum | reverse complement strand
CTGTCTGCTTGGTTTGGTTGCACACTCTCTCCAAGCAGACACTCTCTCTAAGCCGATGTGATCGACTGAAACTTCGCAGGTTCTCGTGCACATTCGAAGCACTGGGTAGCGATTGTGTATAGCTGCATCTGATTTACGACCGCGCTAAGTGGACGGCGTACCTCGACGCGGACATGGCTGACACCTTCGACTACGGCGGTGGCAGCGTGCCGCCCGGCGAGGTCCGACACACGCGCTACGCGATCAGCGAGACGTTCCTCGGCGACCCGATCCGCGTGCCCGTAACCGTCGTGAACGGCGAGCGCGACGGGCCGAGCGTGTTCGTCTCCGCGGCCGTCCACGGCGACGAACTCAACGGCGTGAAGGTCGCCCACGACGTTGCCGCGCGCTACGACCCAGCCGACCTCGCCGGTACCCTGCTCGTCGTCCACGTCACGAACCCGCCGGGGTATCTCGCCCAGCAGCGCTACCTCCCGATCTACGACCAGGACCTGAACCGCTCGTTCCCCGGCAACGAGCGCTCGACGCCCGCCCAGCGCATCGCGAACGAACTGTATCGCGGGCTCTTCTCGCACTGCGACTACGGGATCGACCTCCACACGTCGACGCGCGGGCGCACCACGATGTTCCACACCCGCGCGCAGACGGAACACGACGGCGCGGCCCGCCTCGCCGACGCGTTTGGCGCGAACGTCGTCCTCGCGGGCATCGGTGAGGAGGACAACTCGATCCGCTCCTCGTGTACGAACCGGGGGACGCCGACGATCACCGTCGAGATGGGCGAAGCCCATCGCTTCCAGCAGACGCACGTCGAGCGTGCGAGCGCCGGAATCGAGAGCGTTCTCACTGACCTCGATATGTACGGCGGCGAGCGTTTGACGCCGTCGTGGCGGCGCGTCGTCAACGCCCGCACCGAGAAGGCGTGGGTGCGCTCCGATACCGGCGGTCTCGTCGATCTCCACGTCGAGCGCGCGAGCGTCGTCGAGGGCGGCGAGGCGATCTGTACCGTCCACGATCATTTCGGGACCGAAGCACACGACGTCCGCGCGCCGTTCACCGGCCTCGTCGTCGGCCTCCTGCGGAACCCGGTCGCCCAGCCCGGCCACCCCGTCTGTCACCTCGTCAGCGTCGACGAGGAGACCCGGGAAGCCATCGAAGCGGAGCGTTAGACCGACTCCACGAGGGTCTGCCGGTCGTTCGCGGGGTCGTTCACCGCCCGCGACACCGGCCGTGCCGCAAGGTCGACCTCGTTCTCCCGTTCCAAGAGAGCCTGGTAGTCGTCGGCGAGCCAGCGTGATTCCTCCTCGTGCGAGAGGATCACTGACTCGCGGTGGTGGTACTCCGCGACGGTCGCCGTCGCATCGCGCGTCAGGATCGCGAAGGAACGGATGGGGTCCGCCTCGCGATCGGGCGTATCACTCGCTCCGAACGCGTCGAGACCCGTTTGTTTCGTCTCGGGGTCGTACGCCGCCCAGATCCCCGCCATCGTGAACGGCTCGCCGTCCGGGCGGTGGAAGTAGTACGGCCGTTTCGTGCCGTCCTCCTCGTGCCACTCGTAGAAGCCGTCACAGGGGACGAGACAGCGCCGCTCGGCGAGGCTTTCGGCGAACATCGGCTTCTCGCTCGCCGTCTCGGTGCGGGCGTTGATCGGGCCGGGGCTCGCGTCGTCCGCCCACGACGGCACGAGCCCCCACTGGAACGCGCGCACGCTGCTGGGGTCGTCGTCGGCGATCACGGGTAGCGACTGCGACGGCGCGGCGTTGTACGTCGGTTCGTAGTCGCCCACCGCGACGTCGAAGCGCCGCGCGATCGTTTCGGGATCGCTGAACAGCGCGTAGCGGCCGCACATGGATAGAGCGTGGCCACACGCGACTTTAATCCCCGCCATCGCCAGCCCGCGAGGTGACGGTTATAAATCACATTCTGCGATACGAAATCGAGGTCTCGCGGACAGGACCGTCCACTCGGCGGTGGGCGGCGCGAAAAGCGTGGGTGAAGGGGGGACGGCCGCGATTACTCCGATCGAACCGTCAGCACGGGAACATCGGCGTTCCGAACCGTTCGCTCGGCGACGCTCCCGAGGAGGACGCGATCGAGGCCGCTGCGGCCGGTCGTCCCCATGACGATCGCGTGGGCGTCTACCTCGTCGACGCGCTCGCAGATCGTCTGGGCGGGCGACCCGTGCGTGACGTGCCCGGCAGCCTCGATACCGCGGGATTCAGCCGTGGCGACGACGTCACCGACGGCTTCGTCGGCCTGCGCTTCGATCTCGTCGAGGATCACCGTCGAACGGGTGTCGAGACCGAGTGACGCCTCGTTCACGACGGAGAGAACGTCGACGGCGGCGTCGAGTTCGTCCGCGAGATCGAGGGCGTGATCGACGGCTGCGCTCGCGCTGGCGCTCCCGTCGGTCGGGACGAGGAGGCGCTCGTACGGGAAGTCGTAGCGCTCGTCGCGGCTCCGCGCGGTGAGCACGGGCACGTCGGCGTCACGGACGACGGACTCCGTGACGCTCCCGAGGAAGAAGCGCTCGACGCCGGTCCGCCCGTGCGTCGGCATAACGACGAGGTCGTGTCCACCCTCGGCGGCGTACTCGACGATGGCGTTCGCGGGTCGGCCCTGTACGACGGCAGTGTCGAAGTCGACGCCGAGGGAGTTGAACGTCTCGCGGGCCTCCGAGACGACGTCCTCGCCGTAGCGGACGAGCGCGTCAATCACGTCGTCGCCGAGCACGGTGACGCTATCGCGCGTCGTGTCCGCGACGTAGAGGAGTTCGACGGCCGCGTCGGCCCACTGGGCGAGTTCCGCGGCGTGGCGCTGCACGATCTCCGCGTGCTCGCTGCCGTCCACCGGGAGCAGTATCGAGTTGTACATACCTGAAGATACGGTGGAGGTGCCTAAATCGTTCCCCCGGGATCGACGAACGAACCGGGTCGTGATGGATCGGCGTACCGACACGACGAACGGGACGGCTATACGGCGCGCCCGTGTACTCGCCCGCGTGCAGTTCGTCGGCTATCGCCCCCGCGATCAGCACGGCCCCGCGAGCCTCCAGCTCGCCGACGGTGGCGACGTGACGCACGTCACTCTCGACCCCGGACGTGACCTCGCGTACACCCTCGGCGAGCGTCGCTGTGCGGGGACGATCACCGACGGCGGCCACGTCGCCTGTGCGAACGCCGACGCACCGTACTGCCCGCAGCACACCTCGACGTGGGTCTGCGCGAAATGCCGCGGCGACTGCCTCAAAGATGAGATGGACTGCCACGAGGCACACGCGATCTACCTCGCGGGCTTCGCGCCCGACGTGGTGAAGGTCGGCGTCACGCGCGCGTGGCGACTCGAAACCCGCTTGCGCGAGCAGGGCGCGGATCGGGCCGCGCACCTCGACACCGTCGAGAACGGCCGAATCGCCCGCGAGCGCGAGGCTGACCTCGCCGCACGCTTCCCGGATCGCGTGCGCGTCCCGACGAAGATCGCCGGCCTCGGCGCGGCGGTAGACGACGACGCGTGGCGCGACGCGCTCACCGGATTCGAGCCGATCGAAACGTACGCTTTCGACTACGGCCTCGACCTCAACAGCCGTCCCGTGTCGGAAGTCGTCGCCACCGGCACGGTCGTCGGCGCACAGGGGCGCGTCTGCTGTCTCGAACGCGGCGGGACGGTGTACGCGGTCGATCTCCGCGACCTCGTCGGCTACGAGGTCCGGGAGCGCGCGGACAAACGCGACCTCCAGGCGAGTCTTGGGGCGTTCACCTGACGACCCGAAGACACTTATCCGGCGGGTGAGAGTTTCTGGCGTGAATGTCGAACGCGCCCTCCTCACCGCGGCTGCGGCACTCGTCGCGCTCGCCGTCATCGCGGCGTTCGCCGCCCCCGGTGCCGTCGCGCCCCCCGAACCGGATCGTCAGCCGTCGTACGTGGAGTACACAGAAATGACCGTCTCGCCCGCCGCTGTCGCCGGCGACACCGCCACGCTCGAAGTAACGAACTACCTCACCCACGATGGCGGGCCCGCGCGGAACGTCACCGTCCGCACGCGCGCCGTGGATACGGATACCGGCTTCGTCGCGACGAGCGAACGGGTGTCGCTCGGCACGCTCACCAGTACGGGCGAGCACGAGACGACGTCGAACCTCACGGTCGAGCGCGACGGCGGCTACCGTCTCGAAACGACCGTCTACGAGAACGGGAGCCGTGTGGCGTCGGGCCACCGGACAGTGCGCGGCGTCGGCACACTTCTGCCCGACTACGCGCGCAGTCCCGTGCGGTTCCACGAGTTCGACGGTGGCGCGATCCCGACGGTGCGCGTCGGTGTCTCCGACGCCGGTGAGGAGCGAACGACGCTCGACGTCGGCGCGTACGTCACAAACGCGGGCGGCGAGAGCGAGCCGGTCCGCGTCGAATACGTCGCCCGTCAGGCCGAGTCGAACCTCGTCGCCGACCGCGCGACGGTCGACATCGCGGATGTGGCCTCGGGGCGGACAGTGACGCCGAACGCGACGCTCGACGTCCCCGCCGGCTACAACTACTACGTCGACGCGGTCCTCTGGAAGGACGGCGTGATCATCGATACGACGACCGCCGCAGCGAACCTCGATCCGACGCGGACGATTAGCGTGAACCAGACGCGCGCGTCTGTCGGCCTCGACGTTGGTGAGTTCGAAGGCGGGACGGTCCGGACGCCGACGACGACGTCGACCGCGTCCGGCGGGTCGCCCGGCTTCGGCGTCCCGGTTGCGCTCGCGGCGCTCGGGGCCGTCGGCCTCCTCGCACGGCGGTGGTCGGCGTGAGCGACGACGAGCGCGCCGCGGCGGACGCGGCGACGGAGACGGGGGCCGGCGCAACGGCGAAACCGAGCCGGGACGCGGACGCCGATGGGTCCGACCAGCCCCCCGGTGTCGTCGACCCCGACGGCCTCACGCTCAGGCGGGGTGCGCGCTGGCTCGGCATCGGAATCGCCGGTCTGGTCGCGCTCGTCGCGTGCGTCTCGCTCTACGGGGCCGTCGGCACGATCATCTCGCAGTGGGTCGCACCGCGCTATCAGCCGCTCTACGGGGCGGCGTTCGACGTCGTTGTCCTCCTGCTCGCCGCGGCCGTCGTCGCCCGCCTCACTCGCGGAACGGACGCGTTCTGACGCGGGGTCACAGGTCTTTTCACGCCGTCATGCGAAGGACGGGCTATGGCAGACGACGAGTCCACCGAGAACGAGGCGGCCGACGAGGGAGCGGAGGAGACGAAATCGTTCCGCGAGCGCGTCGAGGAGATCCGCGCGGAGCGAGAGGAACGGGAGGAGGGCGAGGGCGGCTCTCGTCGCGAGGAGCTCGAAGAGCGCATGGGCGGCGAGGGCGGCCCCGGCGGCATGGGCGGCGGTGGCGGCGGCAACCCGTTCGCGCAGATGATGGGCGGTATGATGGGCGGCGGCGGCGGTGGCCCTGGCGGCATGGGCGGCGGCCCGGGCGGCGCTGGCGGCCCCGGTGGCCGCGGTCCTGGCGGTCGCGGCGAGGAGGGTAACTCGGGCGCACAGAAGAAGATCGGGCGCGAGCTCGAAGAGCTCCGCAAGGAGGTCGAGCGCACGAACAACAAACTCGATCGGATCGCGAACGCACTCGAAGACCGCGACTGAGCCCTCAGTCGAGCAGTCGGCCGTAGGCCGAATCGAGTCGATCGACGGCCCGCGAAACACTCACTTCTTCACGCCTGTCCAGACACGTCGCCGCGAGGCGCTCGCGTTCGTCGAGGGTGCGTCGGATCGCGTCGCGGAAGGCGGCGACATCGCCGACGGGGTAGTGGTAGCCGGTCTCGCCGTCGTCGACCGTCTCGGTCAGCGCGCCGGCGTCCGCGCCGACGACGGGCGTTCCGCAGGCGTTCGCCTCCAGGGCGACGAGCCCCTGCGTCTCGACGGGGCTCGGGAACGCGAAGACATCGAGGGCGCTGTAAAACGCCGGGAGGTCCTCGCGTGGGAGGAAGCCGAGAAAGCACGCGTCGACGCCTTGCTCGCTGGCGCGGGCCTCCAAGTCGTCGCGGGCGGGCCCGTCACCGCCGAAGACGAGCGTCGCGTCGAGTTCGGCAGCGGCGTCGACGAGGTCGTCAAGACGTTTCTCGTAGCCGTGTCGCCCCGTGTAGCCGATGAGCGTGTCGGTCCCGAGGTCGTGGCGCTCGCGGAAATCGGCGACGGTGTCGTCGCCCACGGGCACGAAGAAGTCGATGTCGACGCCGTTCGGAAGTGCCTCGACGGGCGTCGAGACGCCGAGGTCGCGGACGCGCTCGCGGGTTCGATCGCTCGGCGCGAGCACGAGGTCGGCACGGTCGAGGAACCACCGTTCCCACGCGGCGCTGGCGCGCTCCAAGGCCGGAACGACGGCGTCGGGCGCGACATACTCGACGTACTCGCTCGTCGGCGTGTGGTACGAGACGACGAACGGCGCGTCGTGGCGGCGCGCGTAGCGATAGCCCGCGAACCCGACGGCGAACGGCGAGTGGGCGTGGACGATGTCGGGCGTCGCGACGCCGCGCGGGGCGTGTGGAACGGCGAGTCGATACCCTTCGTAGAAGGGGAAGTCGACGCTTGCGACGGGGTGCTCGCCGGGCTCGGGTTCGTAGTCGGCGTCCGGGTAGACGACGTCCATCCGGCCTCCACGGGCCTGCCAGCGCTCGCGCCACGTCCGCACGGTGTACGTCGCGCCGTTGACCGTCGGGAGGTAGGTGTCGGTGAACGCCGCAACGGTGGGCAGGTCGGCCATTCAGGTCGCCTCGACAAGGTCGTGGTAGATGGCAGCGAGTTCCTCGCCGACCCGGTCGAGCGAGTGCTCGCGCGCCGTCTCGCGGGCGTTCGCACCGAGTTCGTCGCGGAGGACGGGATCGGCCGCGAGACGCTCGATCGCGTCGATGTACTCGGCCTCGCTCCCGCAGAGGAGGCAGTCCTCGCCGTCCGTGAAGTATTCACGGAACACCGGGAGGTCGCTGAGGACGCAGGCCTTCCCGCACGCCATCGCCTCAAGGGCGACGAGGCCCTGCGTCTCGCTCTTCGTGGGGAAGATGAAGATGTCGCCCGCGCCGAACGCGCCGCGTTTGTCGTCCACCCAGCCAGTGAAGGTGACGCTCTCCGGGGGGTCGTTCACCCATCGCTTGACCGCCTCGGAGGCGTGCGGGCCGGTGTCGTACGGGCCGAACCAGACGAACTCGTAGTCGGTGCGCTGGGCGAGTTCGCAGAACGTCGTCAACCCCTTGCGCTCGAAGACGTTGCCGACGGTGAAGACGACGGTCCCGTCCAGATCGAAGCGCTCGCGGTAGGGTTCGCGGAACTCCTCAACGCCCGCCAAGGAGTCGAGGTCGACGCCGTTCGTCAGGGTCTCGATCGGCGCGTCGATGGGGTACGTCTCCAAGCGATCCTTCGCATACGCCGAGGGCGCGATGACGAGATCGGCCAGCGAGTAGAACCACCGGAGGTACCGCTCGAGAGGGTCGGCGAGGAGTTCGACGCCACGCCAGCTCCCCATCGTATTCTCGCGGAGCGTGTGCGCGTGGAGAACGAGCGGCGTGTCGGTGCGTCGGGCGTGGCGCGCGACGGCGACTGAGCCCGGCCCGAAGAGGTGGCAGTGCGCGAGGTCGACGTCCGCGAAGACGCCGTCGCCGCGCGCGACGGAGACCGCGGTGTCGAGCGGGTCGTCGCCCGCCCAGGGACGGGTTCGCACCGTGACGTCGGTCGGGGCGAGCGCGGCGTGCTGCTGGCGGGCGGCGGTGGCGATCCCGCTTCGTTCGAGCGGACCCGCCAGCTCCAGATAGTTGAGCGCGCGCATCGGGTGGCGTCGACGGCCCGGGGGCGAAAAGGTGTATCGAAACGCTTTGCCCCGCCGGGCGCGGAGTAGCGGTGTGAGCGGAATCGCGGCCGAACGGATCGACCGGCTGGCGTCGCTGGCAGCGGCGGCCGCGCGCGACGGGGACGCGGATCGCGCGCGCGAGTACGTCCGGCTTGCCCGCCGGATCGCCGAGCGCAACCGGCTCCGACTGCCGCGGCGACTCGTCCGGTTCACCTGCGACGACTGCGACGCCTACCTGATTCCGGGGCGAAACGCCCGCACGCGCCTGCAGGACGGACACGTCGTCACGACGTGCGACTGCGGCGCGCAGGCGCGCCACCCGTACCGCTGAGCCGAATCTCGGGGACAATAGATTCAAACCGTCGCCGCGAGAGATGGATACGTATGGCTGATTTACGTACGAAAGCCCACGAGGCGGACGTGACCGTCTGGGTCGGAAAAGGGGGAATCGAGGCCGTCGTCGACGAGCTCGGCGACCAGCTCGCCGATCGAGACGTCGTGAAGGTGAAATTCCTCCGGTCGTCGCGAGGCGGCACGACGACCGAGGAACTAGCCGAGGAGTTACGCGACACCGTCAACGCCGATCTCGTCGAGACGCGGGGTAACACCGCGGTGTACACCCGATAATGTCGCTCCCGCTCCAAGCGGCCGGCGCGAGCGGCTTCGTCGGCGGCTGGCTCCAGTCGGCAACCGGTCTCGCGCCGAGCTACGCGTCGGCGGTTGGGGCAGCTATCACCTTCATCGTCGTCGCCGTCGTCCTCTACGTTCTCGGGAAGGTGACGTTCGCGCCGGTCGCGAACCGCGTGATGGATCGCCGCGGACTCGACCAACACGCGAAGAGCCCGCTGCAGATGGTCGTCTCCATCGGCATCGTCGCCGTCGCGATCGGCGTCGCGTTCGCCTTCGCGGGCTACGGCAACATCCTGACGGCGCTCGCGACCGTCGCCGCGGCCGCGACCCTCGCCATCGGGTTCGCGATGCAGGACGTCATCGCGAACTTCGTCGCCGGTGTCTTCATCTACACGGACAAGCCGTTCCGCATCGGCGATTGGATCGAGTGGGACGGTAACTCGGGCGTCGTCGAGGACATCAGCCTCCGCGTCACTCGCGTGCGCACCTTCGACAACGAACTGCTCACCGTCCCGAACTCGAATCTCACGGACGGCGTCATCAAGAACCCCGTCGCGAAGGACAAACTGCGCGTCCAGTTCCTCTTCGGCATCGGCTACGACGACGACATCGACAAGGCGACCGAGATCATCGTCGACGAGGCCGAAAAGCGCGACGACATCATGGACGATCCGGGCGTCACCGTCCGGCTCACCGAGCTCGGCGACTCCTACGTCGGCCTCAAGAGCCGCTTTTGGATCGCGGATCCCTCGCGCGCGGACTTCGTGAAGACCCGCGGCGAGTACGTCCAGACCGTCAAGGAGCGCTTCGACGAGGCGGGGATCGACATCCCGTACCCGACGCGCACCCTCGAAGGCGAGATCGACGTCGCGGGCGACCCCGACGCCAGCCACCTCAAATAACGTCGCCCTCGTTTTTTACTCGCATTCGATCGGCGTGTCCGCGACCCGATACGTCTCCCAGGACGCGGCCGCGCGGGACGCGCGGAGCCGCAGTCGCCGGTGGGTGGCTGTCACGGTGCTTCTCGGCCCAGCGGCCGTGCTGGCGATCGCCTCCGACCGGCTGTGGCTACTGGAGACGTGGAACGAATGGGATATGAATAGTGAACGGGCCGAGGTTGCCCGACCGTTCCGGGCCGGATAGTCCCGGTCGCCTCCTCCACCCCGCGACCCTTCGAGCGACGCACGTCCGGTGCTCCGCTGCTCACTTCCGTGCCTGACGGGGTCGCGCCGACGAATCGCCTCGTGACGCCCCTGCAGGCGCACGAAGACGAACCGCCGCCCCCGAAGGACGAGGTTTCGACGTCGGCTTCCGGGGTCCGACCCGGGCGGGTCGGACTTCCTCGGTGTTCGGCCCCCGCTGATGACCATTTCGCGGGTAACGGGCGGGGCCAAACCGCCCGGCCTAGTTCACCTCATCGTAGGCGGGTGGGACGTAAGGGCCTTTCGTTACCCCGGTGGGGAAGACCTTTGCCCGCCGCGATCCGAGAAACGCCCATGGGACTTACGAGCACGGCGAACACGGTGAGTAAGCTCTCCGATCTCGCGGAGAAGCTCTACAAGCGCGTTGAAGCCATCCGCAAGCAGGTCGAAGGGATGACCGAAACCGTCGACAACACGAACGAGCGCGTCGCGCGACTGGAGGACGAACTCGCCGAGCAGCGCGCGCTCGTCGAGGCGCTCGCCGCGGAGAGCGGTGTCGACGTCGAGGCGACCCTGGACGACCTCGACGATCCGGGGGTGGACGTGGAGACCGACGACCCCGAAGCGTAGCGGACCGTTCGATGCTTCGGCGTTTCGGCACTTCGACGTTTCAGCGGCAGCGCGTTAGCGTTTCAAGCGGCCGTGCTCGACCTTCATGCAACGATCCTGGACGACGGTGAGCCCCGCGTCCGTCGCGCGCGCCGCCGCGTCGTCGTCGCGGATACCGAGTTGTGTCCAGATTGCCCGCACGTCGTCGCGTTCGGTGGCCTCGGCGACGATCCCCGCGACCTCGTCGCTCGGTCGGAAGACGTCCACGACGTCGATTTCTTCCTCGACGTCCGCGAGTGTGTCGTACGCGCGCACCCCGAGCACCTCGTCCGTCGTCGGATTCACCGGAATGATCCGATAGCCGTGGCGCTGGAGATAGTTCGGGACGTCGTGGGCGGCCTTCCCGGGCGTCCCCGAGCAGCCGACGACCGCGATCGTCTCGTAGTCGAGGACGCGAGACAGCGTCTCGTCGTCGGGATCGGACATGGGAGTGGAGAGGACGGCCACCGACAAAAAGCCGCCGTGCCGCCTCAGGCGAATGCGCGCCCGACGACGAACGCCGCCGCCGCGAGGACCATCCCGTACTTGAGGAGCCCCTGTGCGCGCGCCGGCTCGTCGAACGCCGCGTAGGCCGCGTACGCCATCACGAGGTCCGCGGGGACGACGACGACGAGGTACGCGACGCCGAAGAGATCGCGAAGGTACGGCACCGGACTCGCGACGATCGCGACAGCGAGCACCGCGGCTGCGAGCCAGCAGGCGCGTCGCTCCCCAACCGCGATCGGGAGTGTGTTGAGTCCCTCCTCGCGATCCCCCGCGACGTCCTCGACGTCCTTGATCACCTCGCGCGCGAAGGTCGAGAACGCCGCGAGCGCGAAGAGCACTGCCGCCGCGAACGGTCGGCCGACCGCCGCCGCGCCGAAGAGGAACGTACTCCCGCCGAGATACGCGACGACGGCGTTACCCGCCCCCGGCAGGCCCTTGAACAGTTTCGTGTACGCGACGAGCGCGACGAGATTCACCACCGCGATAGCGATCGCGAACACCGGAAGCGAGAGCGCGAGGACGATCGAGCCGGCGAAGAGGACGGCGCTGAAGACGAGCGCGCCATGGGGCGTGATCGCGCCCCGTGGGATCGGCCGATCGGGATCGTTGATCGCGTCGATGTCCCGGTCGAAGTAGTCGTTGATCGCGTTCCCCGCCGCCGTCGCGAACACCGTCGCGACCGCCGCAATCAGCGCCGCGAACGCGAACGGGCGTCCCGCGACGTACGCCCCGATGAGCGTCAACACGCCCGCAACGACCGCGTTCGCCGGCCGACAGAGTTCGAAGAGCCCGCGCACCCGCGCACCGAGAGACATACCGCGTCGGTCGCACGCCGCCCCCAAGAAACGCCCGTGTTGCGCCCGGCCCGCGAACCGCGGGACTTAAGCGCCACCGTCGGGAACGAAGGAACGCGGGCGTTTAGCTCAGCTTGGACAGAGCACTTGGTTCTCCCCTCATGCCGATTAGGGGAAAATCATGATACCGAACGCCCATTCTCGCCGTTCCTAACCGCGCTACTTCGAGAATAGTAGTCTGTGGTTCGTGTCCTAACAGAGTGAATACAAGGATGCGAGAGAATATGGAGACTGCACGAACCACCCACCTCCGTGAACAGAGTAGGGTCCAGAGTCGAGTGACCGAACCCCGATACGGAGGTGAAGACCGATGGAGGGGGACGACGATCTAAGCGGAATCCGAATCGCCACGGAGGAGACTGTCGAGAGACTGAATCAGCGTCAATTAGTCGACTACACGGATCACAGAGAGTCGTTCCTACGCTGGTTACTCCATATGGGGAAAGCCCCCTCAAAGGGAGATGGATACGCTCACGATACTGTGCGACGCCGTGCGGACGATACTGACCGCTTCTATCGGTGGTTATGGAGCGAGAATGAGGGCTATACGACGTTCATCGACACGGAGGACGCCGAAACCTACTGCCACCAATTAGCGTACAAGGATCATTCAAACTCGTATAAGCGCAATCAACAGAACAGCCTCATGTCGCTATTCAAATGGCGACATCATAGACATGGTGAAGAAGATTGGGACCCATCTATCCGCTTCGGGAGTGACGGTGATCCCACCCAACCCCAAGACTACTTCACGAAGGAAGAACGCCGTCGTCTCCGTGAAGCCTCGTTAGAGTACGGCACAGTACCTCATTACAACTCTCTCACCCCGTCTGAGCGACAGGAATGGAAGCGACACCTTGCATCACGGTTCCTGAAACCGATGGACGAAATTGGTGCGAAACAGTTTGAGCGGGCAAACGGGTTCAAGATACCTTCGTTGGTGAACGCCGCGTTAGACGCCGCTCTCCGCCCCATCGAGGTGAGTCGTGCGAAAGTCGGATGGGTCGACGCCGAGAACGCCGTACTCCGAATCCCCTCGAACGAATCCGCTAAGAGCGATGAAGCGTGGTTAGTCAGTCTCCGTGAACAGACGGCGTCGATGTTAGAGAAGTGGATTGATGAACGTCGTCTATACAGCAAATATGACGACACCGACGTGCTCTGGTTGACGCGAGAGAACAACCCATACCAGTCACACTCCCTGAAGTACCTTCTCACAAGGCTCTGCGAAGAAGCAGGGATAGAGGAGGGAAGTTGCTCCGTTGAACGCCGACGCCCTCTGCGGATTGTATCGCTGATTTCAGGGGATTTGGACGCCG
>NZ_BAAABL010000081.1:0-33196 GCF_039520965.1 Halarchaeum salinum | reverse complement strand
TTTCGCGGCTTCGTGGATCGACGAGTATCTTGGCGGATACCTCCAGAAGTTACGCTAGGTACTATGCGTCTCGTTAACGCTGTGTTTCTCGTCGATGGCGCGCCATGGCTTCAAGAAGCCCTCCGTCGCCATGGCCTCCGATTCCAACACGACACACGGGAATCGGAATGCTGTCGAACGTCTCTACAAAGAGATAAAACGACGAACGAGCCAGTTTGCAAATCACTTCCGCCACGCCGACCCAGCAACCGCCGAAACGTGGTCGCTCGCACAAGCCTTCTACCAAAATCAGCTAATCTGAACAATGCCCCCTAGAGGAACCGACAGTTCCGCCCGAGGACGTCCGCGCGGTCGTGACCGGTGATCCGCTCGAACGCGTCGTTGACGTAGACCAGCGGGTTGTCCGGCCGATTCGGGTCCGTGAGCGTGATCCCCACCGGCGCTTCGTCCATCGCGCGCTCCTTCACCGCGTTCGGAAGCGGCGGATCGTCGTCCATCCCGTGTCGGGGTGCCATCTCGACGCTCGAACCTGCGACGCGCAGACGTATCAACACCGTGCTCGCGTGCCCGCTCGACCCGCAATCTTCATCATCTTCCGAGAGACGTCGCTCGTGTGCGAGATGGTAAGCTAAAATAACGTGGTCGACGCAGGTGTCGGGAGATGACGCGAATTGTCGACTATGAGCTCTTCGAGGTCCCGCCGCGCTGGCTCTTCCTCCGGATCGAGACGTCCGACGGCGTCGTGGGCTGGGGCGAGCCGGTCGTCGAGGGCCGCTCGAAGACCGTGAAGGCGGCCGTCGAGGAACTGATGGACACCTACCTGCTCGGCGAACCCGTCAACCCCATCGAGGACCACTGGCAGACGATGTACCGCGGCGGCTTCTACCGCGGCGGGCCCGTACTCATGAGCGCGATCGCGGGGATCGACCAGGCGCTCTGGGACGCGAAGGGCAAAGCACTCGGCGTCCCGGTGTACGAACTCCTCGGCGGCGCGGCCCGCGAGCGCATCGAGGTGTATCAGTGGATCGGCGGGGATCGCCCCAGCGACGTCGCCGAAGAGGCGAAACGGAAGGTCGAGCAGGGGTTCTCCGCGCTGAAGATGAACGCCACGGAGGAGATAGAGCGCCTCGACGATCCCGCAGCCGTCGAGGCCGCCGTCGATCGCCTGCGGCAGGTTCGCGAGGCCGTCGGCGACGAAGTCGACATCGGCGTTGACTTCCACGGGCGCGTGACGAAGCCGATGGCCAAGCGCCTCGCCGCGGCCCTCGAACCCTACGAGCCGATGTTCATCGAGGAACCCGTCCTTCCCGAGCAGAACGACGCGCTCCCGGACATCGCCGCGCATACGACCATCCCGATCGCGACGGGCGAGCGGATGTACTCCCGCTGGGACTTCAAGCAAGTCTTCGAGAACGGCGCGGTCGACGTCATCCAGCCCGACCTCTCGCACGCCGGCGGCATCACCGAGGTAAAGAAAATCGCGGCGATGGCCGAGGCCTACGATGTCGCGCTCGCGCCCCACTGCCCGCTCGGGCCCATCGCGCTCGCCTCCTGCATCCAGGTTGATGCCTGCTCGCCGAACGCGACCATCCAAGAGCAGAGTCTGAACATCCACTACAACGAGACGAGCGACGTCCTCGACTATCTCGCGGACCCGTCGGTCTTCGACTACGAGGACGGATACGTCTCGATACCCGACGCGCCCGGTCTCGGGATCGAGATCAACGAGGCGCACGTCCGCGAGCAAGCGGAGAAAGACGTTGACTGGCACAACCCGGTCTGGCGACACGACGACGGCAGCGTCGCCGAGTGGTAGGCCGGCTTTCAGTACGACAACGAGACTGTTCCGACAGCGCCCCAGATTGCCGTCTCCGAGCGGCGGTCCGTCCGAGTCGCGCGCGGTCCCCATTGAACGCTTTTGGCCGCGTACCAGCCGATTCAGGCACATACAACCGCGTACATCAGTCTTCTGAACAGCGGTTCGACGCCCGTGTCAGCACCCCCGGTGACGGCGGTCGCGACATCAACCAATGGGTGTTCGTGACGTCTGCGCTCGCGACGCACGGTGTGTCGGTTCCGCACGTCGAGATGCCGTACTACCAACCGTTGACGCCCTGAGAGCGGCGTACCCGGCCTCACATTACGACGGGCTGTGAGACGATCCAAAGCGAGAGCACGGTGTAGGCGACCATGAGCGCAACCAGTGGGGCGTGCGCGCGCCACGCCCGCGTTCGGTCGTCGTAGCGCGCGAGCGTTGCGTAGTGGGCGGCGACGACGGCGACGACGTGGCCGAGAACGATGACGACGACCTCGAACCCCCAATAGGTCGGCACGGAGAGCCACGCGAGCGGCGCGAACGATGCCTGGGTCCCGACGCCGCCGAGCGCGAGTTCGAGGACGCGCGCCGCCGACGTCACGACGTACGTACCGTAGTGCGCGAACTCGTAGGCGACGGCGATGGGGAGGACGCTCGGTGCGATACGTCGCGCCGCCGCGGCAACGTTGGTCCCGCCCCCCTCGCCGAGGCGCTCGACGAGCGCGGCGGTGAGCGC
Organism: Halarchaeum salinum; assembly: GCF_039520965.1. NCBI lineage: Archaea > Methanobacteriati > Methanobacteriota > Halobacteria > Halobacteriales > Halobacteriaceae > Halarchaeum > Halarchaeum salinum. The sequence continues at coordinate 30,644 of NZ_BAAABL010000081.1, read as the reverse complement.
GAACGCCACGAGAAAGGCGAGGAGGCCGACGAGGTAGAGCGCGATGCCGACGCCACCGTAGGGAACCCCGAGCGCGTCGTGTGTCCAGAAGAGGAGCGCGCGGAACGCTGCGGTGCTCGTGAAGCCATCGAAGCTGATGGTGTAGACGGCCGCGACGACGAACGCGACGCGGCCGAGCGACGACACCGGGCGTGCGCAGGCCGCCCACGGCGCGCGGAGCGTCGCACGGAGCCGACCGCCGTCGCAGTGGACGAAGACTGGCGCGACACGCTCGATGAGCGCGAGGAAGACGCCGATGGGGTCGGCGTGCTCGCGCCACGCCGGTCCGACGAGCAGGAGGCCGCCGAGCATCCAGAGTGCGTAGCCCGCGAGCAGCGCGGCCGTCTTCGACGGCGACTCCGGGAGGACGCTGAGGTTCTCCAGCACGCCGACGACGAGGAGGAAGCCGACGAGCGCGGGCCACCCACCGAGCCGCGGGATGTCGCGCTCGACGAGTGCGAGCGTCCGGCCTTCGAGGCGACAGAGCCAGTCGTAGACGGCGTTCCACGGCGCGATCGCCCGCCACGGTGAGCCGAGAGCTGCGGCGACGAGCGCAAGGCCGTCGAACGCGAGCGCCCACGTCACGAGCGTCGCGACGTTCGACGCGCGCACCTGTCGGCCGACGACCCCCCGGTAGAGCAGGAGCGCAAAGCCGGCGACTGCGAGCAGCTGTACGAGCGCGACCAGTACGGTCGTCTCCCGTGTTTCGAGGAGTGTCCGCGTCCGCTCTCGGGTCGCCGCGTCCGAAACGAGGCGCGCGGACGCGACGGCGGTCACGAGGACGGTGACGGCCGCACCCGCGTAGAGGTACGCGAGTGGGACCGGCGCGGCGAAGCGCGACGCCTGGATCTGGTGGGCGCTCGCGGATGTCGCGAAAACGAACAGCCCGACGAGGCCGACGAGCAGTCGGTGAGAGACGTGTCGCATCATCCCTCGAAGACGGTGTCGACGAGACAGCGCAAGCGGTCGACAAGACGGCGGACGCAATCGACGAACCGGTCACTTATCGAGGGCGCGACGGTTTCGGGGACGCGTGCGGTCTCCTCGGGGCGGACGAGCGCGGGCGTGATGCGGGCGCGTTGATCAGTCACGGCGAATCACTCGGCGGGGCCACCATCGATACTCTCCCCCTACGGGACTCGACTACTAATGTCGTCTCATCGGCCATCGCCGTATCGGCCGTCGTCGCGTCGTCGCTGGCGGCGTCGTCACTCGCAGCGTCGCGCTCGACAGTGCGCGCGTCATAGGAGAGAACGGGCGTCGCGGCCGCTGCGGTGGATGCGACGTCAGGAACTGTGGGAAGAGAGGGCGACGACGCGGCCGTCGCCGTACATGACGAGTATTTCCTCGCTCCCGTCGCGGTCGATGTCGAAGAGCGTCGGCTCCGCCCAGACCGTGACGTCCCGGTGGTAGGACGCGCGGACCGCGCCCGTCTCCGGGTCCATGACGTGGACGGTCCCGTGGTTCGTGACCGCGACGACTTCCGAGCTGCCGTCGCCGTCCACGTCGCCGGTGACCGGCGGGGGAAGCACGTTCGCGTCGACGGAGAGGTCCGTCCGCCACTCGGTCGCGCCCGTGCTGACGTTCAGCGCGGCGACGGCGTCGCCACCGCTCCCGACGTACACCTCGGGCGTGCCGTCGTCATCGCCGTCCGTGACGTGGCCAAGCGACGGGCGCGTCCAGCTCTCGCGTTGCCAAAGTTGCGTCCCGTTCGCGCTGAACGCCGTGATCGTCGAGCCGCCGGAGGCGACGACTACATCGCGGCCGTCGAGACTACCGGCGGCAAGCCACGTCGCGCGCGCCGGCCGCCGCCAGACGACGCTCCCGTTCGCGTCGAGGACGGTGACGTGTTCGTTCGACCCGATCACGACGGTCGGCCCGGCGACGCTCGGGACGTCGATACGTGCCGGGTTCGCGAGGACCGTCTCGTTGATGTCGTGACGCCACGCGAGACTCCCGTTTGCGGTGTTCGCGAACACCATTCCCGCGAAGTCCGGTTGCACGACGATCCGGTGCGGTTCCGTGAGGACAACCGGACCGGCGTAGCCGAACGACGTGAGGTTCTGCGTCCACTCGGTCGTCCCGTCGGTGGCGTCGTAGACGTAGAGGCGGTTCTCGGTCGTCGGAGCCAGGACATCGGCGGTGCCGTCGCCAGTTACGTCCGCGACAACGGGATCGCCGATCCCGTGAATCGCACACTGATTCGTGTCGACGGCGCGCTGCCAGCGGATGTCACCACTCGCGTTCAGCATCGTCATTCGACACCGCGCACCCTCACCGGCGACGGCGCTCACCGGCGCGACGATGTCGACGCGTCCGTCATTGACTGCGGCGGTGACAGGATGGTGGTTCACCTGATTCGGGCGCGGCGTATCCGAGACCCACTCGACCGTCAGCCCGGCGGACGACCCGCTGAGAGCGCCGTGGACGGTGATACCGCCGAGTGTGAGCAGTATAACCGTGAGGGCGACGGCCGTCCGCGTGCGCATTATCGGGTGATTCGGCTCGCGGCGGGTAAACGCTGTCGAGACGTGGGACGCGCTCGACGCGTGTTCCAGCCGTCGATCTATCGCGACGCGTCTCGGTCACGCGACGGATCGAGTTCCGGAACCGACGCGTACGGCCCGGAGAGCGGAAGACGCCCCCAACCCACAGATGACTGCGTCAACTAACCCACCCTACTTCGCTCACCCTGACAGGTTCGCTCGTGGCGGGTGGGGCTTGTCCATGAACTCGGCGTCGAACCCTTTCGGGTGAGCGGTAAATCCGCCACTCGGCATTCACGAGAGCAAAGCTCTCGTGCAGCCCATCAGGTTTCTGCGAAACCTGAGGACGTCACAGTCCCAGACTCGAGGGCGAGTTGGCTGTCGCCCGTCCGCCGAGATGACTGTTGGCCTCGACGGACATACCGCATCCCGATGTTCTTCACCGCGTTGTAGTCCGCATTCGCCCCCGACTCACACTTCACGCACTGGAAGTCGTTGCGAATCGGGCGATTCTCGTCTGTCGGGAAGCCACACTCGGCGCACCGCTTCGACGTGTACGCCATCGTGTTTAGTTAAGCGAGTTCCACCAGACGGCGAAGGCTTGCAACCACGTTTCTGCGGTCGCTGGATCGACGTGGCTGAAACTATTGCTAAACGAAGAAGTACGACGTTTCATATATCTGAAATCACGTTCTACGGCATTTCGATTTCCGTGACGAACGGTCTGAAATCGGAGGCTGGCTCGCTGGAGTGTAGCCGCTAGGTGCTGGGCGTGATCGACGAGAAACGCGGCGTTGACGAGATGCGACGCATCTCGTCTGCCAACCAGAACGCAACGCGTTCTGGTGACGTCGGAGACGTCGTGGTTCTCACGAAGCTCCCGCAGAAACTGCTGCGTCAATGCCGTCGTAGTCGTCGTAAACAGCCGCAGATGGAGGAATTTGTTAGTCTCCGGATCGACGGCGTTGACGAGACGCAAAGCGTCTCGTTCGCTAACCCGAAACCTATGGGTTTCTGGTAACGGCGTACAGCCAGAACTGCTGACCATTAATCCGGATCACGGTCTCGTCGAGCGCGATGTGATCCGGGTTCGCATCGCTCGCTGGCTGTAGATCGGCCTTCTGCATCCAGTCGTGAACAGCCTTCCGCAAGCGTCTGACACCAAAATTCTCAAGTTCTGAGATGGTGTTTGAAAGTGAGAGATCGGACAGGTGAAGTCGAATACCGAGCTGCATCAGATCGCTCGGTGGCCGCTCTCTCTCCACAAAATCCAAGCCGATCCAGTCGTTACAACCGCTGAGGCGGGCGATTTCAGCCATGGACAGCAGAAATCAGTTCCGCCTCACTTTTCAGCCTTAACTAAACACCGCCTATGTGCCTGCATTCTTCGCTATCCCTTTTCATATGGTCGGTACACCACACACCGGGTGAAACCGTGGTGGCCGCGACGGCTTGCCCCGACTCTTACTGTGATCTCGAAGTCACTCGGTGCGTGGTGTGTGTGTCGGAGTTCGTGTTTCACCAGTCTGGACACACCTCGCACCGAGTGAAACCGAGACGCCCGCGACGGCGATTGGTTCGGTCTCACCGTGATCCCGAAGTCACTCGGTGCGTGGTGTGTGTCGGAGTTCGTGTTTCACCAGTCTGGACACACTTCGCACCGAGTGAAACCGAGACGCCCGCGACGGCGATTGGTTCGGTCCCACCGTGATCCCGAAGTCACTCGGTGCGTGGTGTGTGGGCCCCTTCATCCACTCCGCAAAAATCGCCTCGCGTGGCTCGGCGACGACGCGACGCTATTCGCCCACTGCCTCTTCCACGATCTCGATCTCCTCCTCCGTGAGCCCGTAGAGGTCGTAGACGATTTCGTCGATGAGCGCGTCGGTCTCCTCGATCTTCGCGTCGAGTTCGTCCGCGCGCGCCTTCGTCTCCGCGTAGCGTTCGAGGTCGGCCGCCACGTCGTCGGGATCGGGGAGCGTGATCGCCTTCAGGCGGTCCACGAGCGAGTTCGTCTTCGTCGCGTTATCGCGGAACCCCGCAAAGCCGTCCGCCTCCGCCACCGCCACGGGGACGAACGCCTCGATCAGCGCGGCCTCCGTCTCCGTGCAGTCCGCGAGCGCGAACGCCTCGAAATAGTTCGTCTCCGTGTACCCCCACTGGTCCGTCTCGAACTCCTCTTCGTTCTCGGGCTTGTAGCGCGCCGTCGCCTCGATGGTGATTGTCCCACCGTCGCGTTTCGTGCGAACCTCGCCGACGCGCAGTTTCTCGTAGTCCTCCGCCGTCGCGTCGAGAATGTTCGCGCCCGTCGGCTGGTAGAGGCCGACGTCCGGCAGTTTCGGGCCCTCAGCGTAGTTGCCGAGGTAGTCACGGAGGGAGAGGTTGAGGGAGTTTCGAGCGGTCTTCCAGTCAACAATACTGGAGGATAGTATCTCGACTGCGCTGTAGAATTGTTCCTTCTCAAGCGACTCTGCTTCAACGGATTCAGTCAGAACATCAGTTTCCCAATCTGCGATTGGATGACCACTAGGGATGCCCGAGTCAATCTCTCTCAATCTGTCAAGATCAGGGACGGGTAGCGAGTTCAAGTGGGACTGCTGTACGTGCGGGAACTTGATCTCGTCATTTTGGTACGCGTGGAAGTACCAAAAGCTCAGGGGTTTTGACGAAAGAAGTCCACAGAGGAAGTCAACATGTGGGTTACATTGAACGTGATACACTAGATTCGTTGAAGCATATCCGTCTGTATCTTTTGCGACCGTCAGATCGGGAGCGAGGAAGCGAACAAGAAGCTTCGGTGCGGATGTGTAGATGCTAGTGTCCTTTAGTATAGACGAGTCAATCAAAGAGGTGTCAATATAATTCCCAGAGTAGTCAATCGCATAGGGTCCAACATCCAGATGATCAACAACTGGAATTGTATTCTCATTGGAGGAATTGACTATTGACTCATGATTCATACCGCATTCCGCACCTCTCTCTATGCTGACGTAGCTCTCAATCCTATTATTTTCTCTTATTAGCCTACTAACTATCTCTACTTCGCGCCCTCTACTATTGACCGGAATAATATTGAACGGAAGCGATTGGACCAAGCTGGGATTCATATCCCATAGCTTCAGTTCCTCTTGCGCAACCCGCTCCCCAAACTCGGCCTGCGAATCGCTACGAGCATGGCCGAATATTAGAATGAGTGCGTCGTTATTTACCCCCTCAAAGGCGACCCCGAGGTCAATAGCAGAAACTAGGGGCTTCTCAACCGCGATCCGATCCCTCAGGTCTTCATATGATTCGTTTGTGGCGATTCTTTTCGGGACTACGAACCCGACGTCTCTCTCTTTACCCGCCAAGAGAACTGCTTGGTCTAAGAATACAGCTGCCAAGTCGAACTGACCCGTAGCAGACACATACCGTTCTGAGTCTCGAAGATACTCTACTAACGTCTCGTCAAGAATTCCCGTCCGAATACCAACCCACGGCGGATTCCCGATCACCGCATCGAATCCCGCATCCGCGAGTCGCTCGCCGTCCTCGCCGTAGAAGGCGACGGGGAACTCCAGCTCCCAGTGGAAGAAGGCTTCCTCGTCGGCCATGGCTTGCGCGCTCTGGAACCAGTCTTGGCCGTCGATGTCGCCCCACGCGTCGTCGCGGAGCGCCGTGGCCATGCGTTCTTCGGCGTCATCGGGGACGTCGAGGCCGAAGTCGGCGGCGGTGTGGACGTTCGCCATCGCGAGGAGGTGCTGGTAGAGGTCGTCGTCCCGAACGTCCTCGTAGACGGCCTCCATCTCCTTGATGTCCGATAGCGTCTCGTTGTCGATGGCGAGCAGGTCCGTAAAGCGCTCCATGACGTGCTCTAAGGCCTGCTGGCGCGTGTGGTCGAAGGACTGCTGGAGGGTGAGTTGGCCGGCGTCGGTGTCGCCCGCCTCCGCGTCGCCGAGGACCGCCTCGATATCGCTGCCGACGAGGGAGTTGCCGGTTTTGAGGTGGTGATCGAGGAAGGCGAGCGGTTGCTCGGCGGCGAGGGTGCGCAACCAGAGCGAAACCTTCGCGAGCTCGGTGGCGAGGGGGTTGAGGTCGACGCCGTAGAGACAGCGCTGGGCGACCTTCCGGCGCGCCCAGTTGATGTCGCGGAGTTCGCCCTCGTCGGTTCGGGGATCGCTGATCCGCGCTTCCTCGCCGGCGGCGGCGGCCTGCTCGTCTTGGCGCTCCTGGGCGTCGATGATCTCGCGCGCGAGGTAGTCGACTGCGTTCACGAGGAAGTGCCCGGAGCCCATCGCGGGATCGAGGACGGTCAACTCGAAGACGCGCTCGGCGAACTCCTCGGCGAACCGCCCGCCGTCGTCCTGCTCGAAGGGGTCCTGCGCGAGGAGGTCCTCGCGGATGTCGTCGACGAGCGGGCCGAGCGTCTCGTCGACGATGTACTCGACGACGTACTCGGGCGTGTAGTACGACCCCGTGGCTTTGCGCTCGCCGGCGTCGGTGCGGAGGTAGACGTCGCCCGCCTCGACCGCGATGGCGTCGTCCTCGTCGGCGGGGGCGTACTCACCATCGTCGAGCGCTAGCGGCTCGTCCGCGACGTCGAGGCGGTATTCGAGCAGCCCCTCGTAGATGGAGCCGAGGTGGCGCTCGTCGAGCGAGGAGTAGTCGACGAACGCCCGTCCGTCCCCACCTTCGGCCGCACGACGCGTGAGGAGGTCGATGACCTCGGCGAGGTGCTGATCACCGACGTGGTGTGCGGCGAGGAAGCGCGCCTCCGCGCTATCGTCGGGGTCGGGGTCGGTGCGGAACAGCCCGCCGTTGTACGCGGGAACGTAGAGGGTGTCGGGGTCGATCCCCTTCGCCTCGCTCCCCTGGTCGATGAGTTCGAAGAGCTCGTCGAGGGTGTCCCAGAGCGTCGTCTGCCACGGCTGGTACTGTTGGCGCGTCTCGTCGCGCTTCGTCGTGACCTCGCGTTTCAGGTCGTTGAGCGCGTAGCTATCGGCGTAGATGTCGTTGTCGGTGGGAAGGAGGTCGCGTCCCTCGCTCTCGGCGTAGAGCACGAAGATCAGCCGATAGAGGTAGATGAGCGAGGCGTCGTGGACGAGGTCGAGATCGGCGCGCTCGACGTCGTCGTTCGCGTCGAGGAAGCCCGCGGCCAGGACGCGGATCGCCTCGTAGATGTTGTCCTGAAGGTCCTCGCCGATGGCCTCGGCGAAGACGCTCGATTCGTCGTGGACGCGATCGAGGAAGCAGTCGCCCGACGAATCCGGGAGGAACGCCTCGTGGCGGAAGAAACAGTAGAACTCCTTGAACGCCGCCATTTCGGCGTCGTCGTCGTCGCCGCCGGACTCCACGGCGTCGAGGACCGCGGGCAGATCGATCTCGTAGTAGGAGTCGAGGCGGTGGCTCGTCGGCCCGTAGTAGAGCCGCCACCGACGGCCGTTCGTGAGGACGGCCCACTCGACCGGCGTCTCCTGGAGGTAGGCGTGGATCTGATAGCTGGGGTTCTCGAAGTCGCGTTTGGCCTCCCCACGCGTGTCGAGTTTGCGCCCCCAGCGCTTCGCGTCGGCGACGGCGACGGCCTCCGCGTAGAAGTCCTCGCGGTCGAACGCCGCGTCGGCCGCGTCGGCGCTCGGGAAGAAGCCGTAGTCGGGGCGGCGCGCGTTCCGCCGGACCGTCTCCTCGATCTCGAAGGGGATTCCGAGGATCTCGAAGATCGGCCGGATGACGTTTCGCTCCAGTTGCGCCTCGTTGTAGTCGGCGACGCGCTCGCGTTTCTCCTCCCAGAGCCCGTGGATCGCGTCGTACGCCTCGCGGACGTCGGCGTCGTCGACGCGCTGCCACGGTTCGGTCTCTCGGAGGTGGTCGTCGAGATAGTGGTTCGAGAAGAGGTCCCGGTTCGTTCGATAGGTAGGTGTCTGTTGCATCGTAGGTTGCGTCGCCGGACGAGTGTCAGCGGTTGGGGAAATCCACTCCCTACGGCATCTTAAGCGCATCGCACCCGTGTACGCTGTGCGTCGCGCGCCGACGTTCGATACTGGCGCACGAGGACGTCCGCGCTATCGAGCGCGTCGCACGCCGATACGCGTCTCGACGACCGGGGACGACGACGCCGTGATCGACCGCTACATCTTCACCAAGGATGCAGCTTCGACACCCCGGAGGGCGGACGGGTCGTGGATCACGAGGAGCGGCGCGACCTCGCTGTCGGGAGCGAGGACACTGCCGACGAGATGGCTCACGGCCTCGCAAACCCCGTCGTGGACGTGGACGGCGACACGGCGACGGGTCGGTAGCCCCTCACGGTGCACGACGCGGTGGACGGCGAGGGCGAGATCGAGCGGGCGAGTAGCGCGACGAGTACCGCTGCGTCGACGGCGCGTCGCGCTGCGCGCGAACGATGGTCCGTGGGGCATCGGGTACGGCGAGCGGTTCAGCTGACGATCGCGACGTCTGTCGCCCATCCGTCGGTCGGGAGCCGGTCAAGCTCGTCGGCCTCGACGATACGCTCTTCGGCGTCCGATACCGCCTCGTGCTTGCGAATCGCGTGGGCGCTCTCGTCGAGTGCGTGCTCGCGGAGGTGGTCGGCGGCCGTCGCCAGCAACTGCGCCTTCTCGTGGTCGTCCCGGTTGCCGCGGAGTGCCACGGGTCGCGTCACAGACTGGACAGCGGAGCAGGAGCGCGCGTGACATACGGGAGATCAAACGAACCGAGCAGCCAAGAAACCCGATACGGAGTCCTATCGTGGCCACGATACCGATATTGAGACGACGCGCCCCGTCGGTGGCTGATGCATGGGCGTGGGGAACCCGGAAGCTCTTAAGGCCCGGCCCCCACAGTTTCACGTATCCGAAAGACGTGCTGTCCACGACGACGTGCTCGTTGGGGACGCCTTGCCATGTTCGACCGCGGTGGTCGGGTGGGCTCTGCGTCGTCGACGGCCGAACGCGTCGTCGCCGGACCGCATTGATCGGCTGATACACATGGAAATCGAAATCGCGACAATCGGCGGCTACCAGGAGGTCGGCCGCAACATGACGGCCGTCCGTATGGGCGACGATATCGTCGTCTTCGACATGGGGCTCAACCTCTCGCAGGTCCTCATTCACGACGACGTCCGCACGGAGCAGATGCACAGCCTCGACCTGATCGACATGGGCGCGATCCCGGACGACCGCATCATGTCCGAACTCGAGGGCGACGTGAAGGCCATCGTGCCGACGCACGGCCACCTCGACCACATCGGCGCGATCGGGAAGCTCGCGCACCGCTACGACGCACCCATCGTTGGCTCCCCGTTCACCATCGAACTCGTCCGCCAGGAGATTGAGGACGAGTCGAAGTTCGACGTCGACAACGAGCTCATCAAGATGGAGGGCGGCGAGTCGATGGAGATCGGCGACGAGATCGACATGGAGTTCGTCCACATCACACACTCCATCGTCGGCGCGGTCAATCCCGTCCTCCACACGCCGGAGGGCGCGATCGTGTACGGCCTCGACAAGCGCATCGACCACAACCCCGTCCTCGAGGACCCCTTCGACATGGAGCGCTTCGAGGAACTCGGTGACGAGGGCGTCCTCTGTTATATCGAGGACTGCACGAACGCGGGCCGGAAGGGCCGCACGCCGAGCGAGTCGCTCGCGCGCGAGCACCTCCGCGACACCCTCCAGAGCTTCGAGGACTACACGGGCGGTATCGTCGCGACGACGTTCTCCAGTCACGTCTCGCGTGTCTCTAGCCTCGTCGAGTTCGCAAAGGAGATCGGCCGCAAGCCGATCCTCCTCGGGCGCTCGATGGAGAAGTACACGAACACGGCGCGCGATCTCGGCTACCCGATCCCGGACGACCTCGAGATCTACGGGCATCGGCGCTCGCGCGAGCGCGCATTCAAGCGCATCATGAACGAGGGGAAGGGTAACTTCCTCCCGGTCGTCACCGGCCACCAGGGCGAGCCGCGCGCGATGCTGACGCGGATGGCCCGCGACGAGACTCCGTTCCAGTTCGACGACGGCGACAAGGTCGTCTTCTCCGCGCGCGTCATCCCGGAGCCGACCAACGAGGGCCAGCGCTACGCCGCCGAGAAGCTCCTGAAGATGCAGGGCGCACGCATCTACGACGAGATCCACGTCTCCGGCCACCTCCGCGAGGAGGGCCACTACCGGATGCTGCAGGCGGTCCGTCCGCAGAACATCATCCCCTCCCACCAGTCGCTCAGCGGCCTCGCGCCGTACGTCGACCTCGCGGAGTCGCAGGGCTACACCGTCGGCGACGACCTCCACATCTCGCGTAACGGGAACGTCGTCCAGCTGACCGAATAACTACCCCGACTTCGTTTTTTCGTGCTCCGCTCGCGTAGCGACGCGGCCGTTCAGCTTGGGCGCAGCCTTCTTCCGACCGCCGGCCGCAGACGCGACTATGGATGTTCTCGTTGCGGGTGCACACGGTGCGGTTGGTCAGCACGCCACGCGTCTACTCGCCGAACACGACGACCATACCGTGTACGGGATGGTGCGAAAAGCGGCGTACGACGACGATATCGTGGCACTCGGCGCGACGCCGGTCCGGGGCGACGTGACGGATCGCGCCTCGCTTGACGACGCACTTGACGAGACCGAAGCGGACGCCCTGCTCTTCGCGGCAGGGTCGAGCGGCGCGGACGTATGGGGTGTTGATCGGGACGGCGCGAACAACTGCGTCGACGCGTGCGAGGGCGTGGACGTCGAGCGCTTCGTGATGCTGAGCGCGATGAACGCCGACGCGCCCGAGGAGAGCCCCGAGGAGCTCCGGGAGTACCTGCGCGCGAAGGCCGAGGCAGATGCGTACCTCCGTGAGAGCGATCTGACGTACACGATTACCCGTCCGGGCGCGCTGACGGACGAGGACGGAACGGGCCGGATCCGGACGGGTGCCGACCTTGACCGGACGGACGCGACGATCCCCCGAGCGGACGTCGCGGCGACGCTCGTCGCGGCGCTCCCGCTGTCGAGCACCTACGGGCTGACGTTCGAGTTGCTCTCGGGTGAGACGCCGATTGAGGTGGCGCTCCGCTCCCCCCTTGCCGAGTAGGTGGGACAGATGGCCCCCGGAAACCACCTAATTTTGTTTTAGGCAAGCCTAAGTTTTTGGACGAAGAAAATTTGTTTCCGATGGAGGAAACCTTTAAGTGAGGAGGGCGCATAGACGGTAGTACGATGAGCACCCAGAAGACAGTCCGTCGCGAAGCGGGCACCGTCGAGGAGAACGCGCTGCGACTCGATCAGGGGAAGGCAGAACAGATCGTCGAGGCGCTGAACCAGGACCTCGCGGCGTCGTACGTCCTCTACCATCAGCTCCGCAAGCACCACTGGAACGTCGAGGGTGCCGAGTTCAACGACCTCCACGAGTTCCTCGGCGACCGCGCCGAGGAGGCCGAGGACGCCGCCGACGACATCGCCGAGCGCGCACAGGCCCTCGGTGGCATCCCGGTGAGCGGCCCCGCCGCGCTCGCGGAGCACTCTCACGTCGACTTCGAGGGCGAGGACGTCTACGACATCCGCACGTCGCTGGAGAACGACCGCGAGATGTACGGTGACGTCATCGAGTCGGTCCGTGAGCACGTCGCGCTCGCCGAGGATCTCGGCGACTACGCGACGAGCGAGCTCCTGCGCGACGTCCTCGAAGATCTCGAAGACGCAGCGCACGAGGTCGATCACTACCTCGAAGACGACACCCTCGTCCTCGAAACCGCGACCAACTGATGGCCGAACCACGGTCCGGGCGTCTGGTTCGCGAGCTCGACGGCGCGGCCGTCCGCCAAGAGTGGGGGACGACCGTGGAGAACGCCGTCCGGCTCGATCAGGACGACGCCGCACGGATGGTCGAGGCGCTCAACGCCGACCACGCCGGCGCGTTCAACCTCTTCTACGTCCTGCGCAAACACTACTGGACTGCGGAAGGTGCCGAACACGAGGACGTCGCGGACGTGCTCAAAGCGCAGTACGAACGCGCTCGTGACCTGAACGACGATCTGGCCGAGCGCATCACGACGCTCGGCGGCGTGCCGGCGAGCACACCACCGAACCTCCAGGAGTACGCGCCGGTCCACTTGGAGGCCGAACACCACTTCGACCTTCGCGCCTCCCTTGCGGGCGACTTAGAGGCCTACGCGACGCTCGTCGCGAGCATGCGCGAGCACATCGAGCTCGCACAGGAGCTCGGTGACGAGGCCACGGTCGAACTCCTGCAGGATCGCCTCGAGGAGCTCGAGGACGACGCGGCCGATATCGAGGACTTCCTCGCCGACGACACGCTCGTCACGGAGGGATCGCGATGAGCGCGCCGCACCTGCGAAACCCCGGTGACGACGCGCTCCGACAGGAGTGGGGCACCGTCGTCGACAACGAGCTCCGCCTCGATCGCGAGGCCGCAACGCGCATCGTCGAGGCGCTCAACGCCGACCTCTCCGGGCTCTACATCCTGTTCAACCAGCTGCGCAAGCACTACTGGACGCTCGAGGGCGCGGAGGTCCGTCCCGTCGTCGAGTTCTTGGAGGACGCCGCGGACCGGCTCTCCGAGGCGACGGACGAGATCGCGATCCGTGTCCACGCGCTCGGCGGCGTTCCTGTCAACGGGCCGATGGGGATCCGACAGCACGCCCCGATGCACATCGAGGGTGCGGCCGTCTACGCGCTCCGCGCGTCCCTCGAAAACGACCTGGAGGCGTACGCGATCCTCGTCGCACAACTGCGCGAGCACATCGAACTCGCCGCCGAGATCGGCGACGAGACCACAGTCGAGATCCTCCGTGAGCACCTCCGCACGATCGAGGAGGACGCCCACGACGTGGAGAAGTTCCTCGCCGACGACACGCTCGTCCGCATGGACGACTGACGTTTCCCGCCCTTTCGCGACCCGTCTTTTCGTTTCGCGACCCACCATTTCGGCCGGCACTTCGATGCCCAGCGACCGCTCGGTGTCGAACTGTGCGGACCGGAGACGACTCCGCCGGCTACTCCTCGGGAACGACGGTCAGGTCCGTCGAGATCCAGCCGTCGCTGTTTCCGTCCTCGGTGAAGACGCGACGTTCCGCGTGGAGCTCGCGGCAGTTGACCGTCGGCGTCTCGCTCTCCCGTGCGTCCGCGGTGGTTCGACCGTCCGGATCGTCCGAACGCTCGACCCGCGACGAACGACGCGATGATGACATACGCGACGTTTAGGTCCACCTAAAGAAAAAGGTACGGGTCTCGTCGTACGCCCGATCGCGTCCGCCGAACCCGTGTCGAAAAAGCCGAAACCGCGTGATCCGCGCTCGATACGACGCGGCTACGACGACGCGTTAGTTCGCCGCGGCCGTCGCGCTCTGTTCGCCGACTTCGCCGATGCGCCAGCGCAGGACGAGGACGACGACGAGACCGACGACGAGGACGACGTTGATGATGTAGAGCGCGGTCGTGTAGCTACCCGTGGACTCGAGGATGATTGAGGCGAGCGTCGGGCCGGCGACGCCGGCGAGCCCCCACGCGGTCAGGGCGTAGCCGTGGATCGCGCTGACCTCCTTCGTGCCGAACAGGTCGCTGAGGTACGCCGGCAGGCACGCGAAGCCGCCGCCGTAACATGTGATGATGATGAACAGCGTGATCGCGATGATCCAGACGCCCGTGACCTGCGGGAGCATGAAGAACGCGAGGATCTGAATGACGAAGAACGCACCGTAGGTCGTCGTCCGACCGATGTAGTCGGAGAGGGACGACCAGAAGATGCGTCCGCCGCCGTTGAAGATCCCGATGTAGCCGGTGATGAACGCGGCCGTCGTCGCGGACGCGCCGCCGAGCGTCTGCAGGATCGGGGAGGCGTACGCGAGGAGCATGATGCCCGCGGAGACGTTGATGAAGATGATGAGCCAGATCATGTAGAAGCGCGGCGTCTTGCGCGCTTCGGCGGCGGTGAGGTTCGAGAGGCCGGAGATGGCGGACTTCGCCTTCTCCTGTGCTTCCGCAGTGCTCTCCATTCCTTCGGGGAGCCAATCCTCCGAGGGCTTGGCGAGGTAGCTCGCGCCGAGCGCCATGAGGACGAAGTAGAGCGCGCCGAGTACGTAGAACGTCGTCGCGATGCCGCCCTGCGTGTACTGCGCGGATCCAGTGCTGAAGTGCAGCATGAGCGCGTTACCGAGCGGGCTGGTGAGGAGCGCACCGGCACCGAAGCCCATCACGGCGAGGCCGGTCGCCATGCCGCGGCGGTCGGGGAACCATTCGAGGAGCGTCCCGATCGGGGAGATGTAGCCGAGACCGAGGCCCATCCCGCCGATGACGCCAAACGTAGCGAAGAACAGGTAGAGGCTCCCTGTCTGTACGGCGACGCCGGCACCGATGATACCGACGCCGTACAGGACGGCGGCGGCGAGCCCGGATTTCCGGGGGCCGTACTTCTCAACGTAGCTTCCGAGGAACGCGGCCGTCATCCCGAGCACGAAGATGGCGATGGAGAACGCCAGCGAGACGCTGGAGGTCTCCCATCCCAGCACCTCGTTCAGCGGGATCTGATAGATGCTGTACGCGTAGATTCCACCGATCGACAGGTGGATGGCGACCGCACCGACTGCGATCAGCCATCTGTTCTTGTCCGCACCGTTATTACCCATGATATCTGGTCTGAAGTGCGGGGACCATAAATCCTCCCGATCCGGAAGTCCAAACTGGCGCTAAAGGGGTCGTAACTGCCGGATCTTCGCCCCTTTATGTGTTCTGGCCGCGGCCGAGCACGTCGAGTCGGAGGAACGCCGGGAGCGTGAGGAGGACGATCCCGGCCTCGAGCGCACCCGCGGTCAGGAACGCAGCGGTGTATCCGGCCGTGTCGGCGACGACGCTCCCGACGACGAACCCGGCGAGGAAGCCGAGGTTTCCGAAGACGTTGAAGCCGCCCATCGCGACGCCGCGCTCGTCGTCGGCGGCGATATCCGTGACGAGCGCCATCGTCGCCGGGGAAACGAGCGCGCCACAGATGCCGAGGACGACCATCGCTCCCGCGGCGAGCGCGAGCGTCGGCGCGAGCGAGACGCCGACGATGACGGCTCCGTAGCAGACCGAGCCGGCGACGATGGGGAGCGTGCGTCCCACGCGATCCGAGACGACGCCGAGCGGGTATTGGAGGAGCGCGAACGGCGCGAAGAACAACCCGAGGACGAGACCGGCACCGCCCGCGTCGAGGCCGAACGTCTCGCGGAAGTAGACGGTTCCCACGAGCGCGAAGAACCCCGCTGTGAGCCGGTCCATAAAGCCGAAGGCGTACGGGAACCCGAGTTCTGGGGTCGCGCGAAGTCGTTCCACGACGTCGGTGAGCCCGACCGCCCGGCCGCTCGGCGCGCGGTCGGCCACGCGCATCGCCAACAGCGCGGCGACGAGAAGGCCCGCGCCGGCGACCCACAGCGGGACGAGCGCCCCCAGCTCGGAGAGCTGGCCGCCCAGCGGCGCGCCGATCGCCGTCCCCGAGCCGATGGCGATCCCCGCCGCGCCCATGTTCTTCCCGTGGCCACCCTCCAAGTCCATCAGCATCGTCATCGCCAGCGAGAGCGCGCCGATGGTGAACGCACCCTGGACGAAGCGGATGGCGAGTAGGAGAAAGAACGGGACGTCGCCGCCACGTCCGAGGGTGGCGAGCGAGAGGTAGCCGAGCGCGCCGCCGAGCGCGCCCGCGACGATGAACACCGTCCGGCGTCCCGTCCGATCACTCAGATATCCCCAGAGACCTGCGAAGAGGACGAAGGCGGCGAACTCGGCACCGAGGAACCACGTCCCGGCATCGAGCGACGGTGCGCGTCCGAGTGCGGCGACGAGGTCGGTGATCCCGGGATAGAGGAGCACCTGCGCGAACAGGACGACGAAGACGACGAGCGCGAGGACCGCCCGATCGCGCTGTACGGCCGACGGTGCCCATCGGTGTGTGTCGACGCCGAGGCTCATTCGCCCGGTCGTACACGCCCGACCCGATTATACGCATCGCTCGTGCGCGACACGCGATCCGTGACGTCCGCCTTCGAAACCGAAGCGACGACCCCCCATCCACCTCCGTTCGATAAGGGCAAATCGGTTCAACGAGTAGCCCGTTGTTCCCGTATGCCCAGAACCGAGCGGATAGACGTCCGGGGGATGTCCTGCGCCAACTGCTCGGCGACGATCGAGGACGCCCTCGCCGGCCTCGACGGCGTCACGACGGCGAACGCGAACTTCGCCACCGACGAGGCGAGCGTCGAGTACGATCCCGACTCGGTGTCGCTCGCGGCCGTCTACGACGCCATCGCGGACGCGGGCTACGACCCCGTCGACGAGTCGGTGACGATCACGATCACCGACATGTCGTGTGCGAACTGCTCGCAGACCGTCCACGACGCGCTCCGCGAGACGCCGGGCGTGATCGAGGCGGACGTGAACTTCGCGACGGACGAGGCCCGCGTTCGGTACAACCCCGCGACGGCGTCGATGGACGATCTCTCCGACGCCATCGCGGACGCGGGGTACTCGCCGGTTCGCGAGACGGCACCGGGAGGTACGTCGGGCGAATCGAGTGCCTCAGGTGCGGCCGGAGAGAGCGCCGCCGACGCCGCGCGCCGCGCCGAGACGCGCAAACAGTGGACTCTCACGCTCTTCGGTGCGGCGTTCGCGCTCCCACTGTTCGCGCTGATGCTCGAAGGACTGTTCGCGCCCGACCTCCTCCCCGAGACGATCCCCGGTATCGGCCTCCCGATGGAAGTCCTCGGCTTCCTCCTCGCGACGCCCGTCCAGTACTACCTCGGCAAGGAGTTCTACGAGAACGCGTACAAGGCGGTCGTGACGAACGGCCGGGCGAACATGGACGTCCTCATCGCGCTCGGTTCCTCCACGGCGTACGTTTACAGCGTCGCGACCCTCGTCGGACTCATCCCCGGCGGCACGTACTTCGACGGTGCCGTCTTCATCCTCACGTTCATCACGCTCGGCAACTACCTCGAGGCGCGTTCGAAGAGCCGCGCCGGCGAGGCCATCCGGTCCCTCCTCGAAATGGAGGCCGACACCGCGCGCATCCTTGAGGACGGCGAGGAGCGCGAGGTCGAGGTTTCCGCAGTCGACGTCGGTGACCGCCTCGTCGTCAAGCCCGGTGAGAAGGTCCCGACCGACGGCGTCGTGATCGAGGGCGAATCGGCCGTGGACGAGTCGATGGTGACCGGCGAGTCCGAACCCGTCGGGAAGACGCCCGGCGACGACGTGGTCGGTGGCACCGTGAACGAGAACGGTCGGTTGGTCGTCGAGGCGACGAAGGTCGGCTCCGAGACGGCGCTCCAGCAGATCGTCGAAACGGTCCGCGAAGCCCAATCGCGCCAGCCCGAGGTGCAGAACCTCGCCGACCGCATCTCGGCCTATTTCGTCCCCGCGGTCGTCGTCAACGCCCTCCTGTGGGGTGTCCTCTGGTACGCCTTCCCCGCGACGCTCGCGGGGTTCGTCGGCTGGCTCCCGCTCTGGGGGCTCGTCGGCGGCGGCCCGGTCGTCGCCGGTGGCACCGTGAGCGTCTTCGAGTTCGCGGTCGTCGTCTTCGCCTCCGCGGTGCTCGTCGCGTGCCCCTGCGCGCTCGGCCTCGCGACGCCCGCGGCGACGATGATCGGCACCTCCATCGGCGCGACGAACGGCGTCCTCTTCACCGGCGGCGACGTCCTCGAACGGGTTCGCGACGTCGACACCGTCGTCTTCGATAAGACCGGCACGCTCACCGAGGGCGAGATGACGCTCACGGACGTCGTGGCGCTCGATCACACCGCGGCGGACGGGGGCGAGCGGGAGGGAGAGACGCGCGCCGACGGGGCCGGCGTCGTGACCGCCGAGAGCGACGAGAGCGCGACGTCGACCGATTCCGAGGCCGACCTGCTGTACGCGGCCGCGAGCGCGGAGTCGGGGAGCGAGCATCCGCTCGCCACGGCCATCGTCGACGGCGCGACGGAGCGCGGCATCGACCCCGTGACGCCCGAGCGCTTCGAGAACGTCGCCGGGAAGGGCGTGCGCGCGACTATCGACGGCCGCGAAATACTCGTCGGCAACCCCGCGTTGCTCGACGATGCCGGTGTTCCGACCGATGCCGCCGCCGACGCCCGCGAGCGCCTCGAATCCGAGGGAAAGACGGCGATGCTCGTCGCCGTCGATGGGCGGCTCGTCGGCGTCGTCGCGGCCGCGGACACGGTGAAGCCGTCCGCGAAGGACGCCGTTTCTCGTCTCCATGAGCGCGGGCTCACGGTGCGGATGCTCACCGGCGACAACGAGCGGACGGCGCGCGCCGTCGCCGACGAACTCGGGATCCCCGCCGAGCACGTCCGCGCCGAGGTCCTACCGGACGAGAAGGCCGACGCCGTCGACGCCATCCAGTCCGACGGTGCACGCGCGATGATGGTCGGTGACGGCGTGAACGACGCGCCCGCGCTCGCCGCCGCGTACGTCGGCGCGGCGATCGGCTCCGGGACCGACGTCGCCATCGAGGCCGCGGACGTCACGCTGATGCGCGACGACCCCGATGACGTCCTGAAGGCTGTCAACATCTCCGACGCGACACTCCGGAAGATCAAACAGAATCTCTTCTGGGCGCTCGGCTACAACACTGTCCTCATCCCGCTCGCCTCGCTCGGGCTCATGATGCCCGCGCTCGCCGCCGCCGCGATGGCGTTCAGTAGCGTGAGCGTGCTCTCGAACAGCCTCCTGTTCAGGAGGTATAATCCGGACGAGCCGTACTCGCTCTGGTAGGCTCGTCGAATTCGGCCCGGCGGCCCATCTCCGCGCGGTCGCATGTCGGAAACGCTTAGGCCGGCCCGGATCATGTCGTCGATATGTCCATGCTGGTCGACCGACTGCGGCGGTACCGCCCTCGATTCGTGCCCGACCGCGACGCGCGATGACGCGGCGCGCGTCAGGTGTCCTCGGCGTGACGACACTCGTCAGCGCCGACCATTTCGTCTCGCACGTCTTTCTCCTCGCGCTCCCGCCACTGTTCCCACTCATTGCGGGGACATTCGACGTCTCAGTCACGCGACTCGCGGTGAGCGTGACGCTCATCTTCGCCGCGCAGTTTCTCTGTCAGGTGCCGGCGGGCGAACTCGTGGACCGGGTCGGCGGGAAGCGCGTCGTCGTCGCTGGGCTCGCGCTGACCGCGGCGAGCATCGGGGCGGCGGGGTTCGCCACGTCGTATCTCCACGTTCTCACCTGTGCGTTCCTCTCCGGCGTCGGCCAATCGCCGTTTCACCCGGCGAACTACGCGCTCCTCGACGCCACCGGCGACGCCACGAGCGAGGGCAAGCAGTTCAGCGTCCACTCTTTCGGCGGCTTCATCGGATTCGCCGCCGCGCCCGTCCTGCTAACGGGTATCGCGGCGCTCGCCAACTGGCGAACCGCCCTGATCGCCGTCGGTGCCGGTGGTCTCGTCTACGCCGTCGTCCTCGCCGCCGCGCTCGCCCCAGTTCACCGGCGCGTCCTGCGGGAGATGACCTCTTCCGAGGCGTCCGCCGACGCCCACACCTCGCCGTTCGGCAGCATCGCGTTGCTCAAACGTCCGCTCGTCGCCGGGATGTTCGCGTTCTTCCTGCTGGTGACACTCGCCGATACCGGCCTCCAGACGTACACGACGGCGTTCGCGGCACACTTCCTCGACCTCTCGACGGTCGTCGGGAACACGGCGCTGACGGCGTTCCTCGGTGTGACCTCGCTCTGTGTCCTGCTTGGTGGCTGGCTCGCCGACCGCTACGACGCCTTTGCGATCATCGTCGTTGGCCTCGCGTGGACGGCCCTCGTCCTCGTCGCGGGCATCACGCTCGACCTCGGTGCGACGCCGTTTATCGTCGTGTGGGCGATCGCCGGTGCGGGGTTCGGCGTCGTTCTTCCCGCGCGTGATCGCATCACGAACGCCCTCTCCGGGGCCGAGGACACCGGCAAGAGCTTCGGCCTCGTCTACACCGGCCTCCCCATCGGCGGCGCGCTCGCGCCCGTGGTTCTCGGTGCGATCATCACCCGCTTTTCGTACCCTGACGCCATCGCCGCCACCGGCGGATGTTTCTTCCTTGCTGCGGTGATCGTCGCGGCGCTGCGACGCGGGCGCTGAGGTCGGTTCCGCGGAGCGACCCGCTCTTTGCGTCACGTCGACAGCAGGGAGCGAGAACGGCGCATAGTCGCCCCTACGACTGCGGGTTGCCGTCCTCAACGTCGAGGATTTCGACGGTGTCGCCGACGGCGAGCGTCGCGCCGACCGTCGCTTCCGGGACCGCGGTGTTCACCGCGAGCCGATAGTGGTGATCGAACCACGCCTCGCTCGCCCACGCGGGGCGCGTCGCCTCGCGGCGCTCGACGAACGTCTCGCGGAACCCCTCGATGGCGTCGCCCGTGTCGGGGTCGCGCGACGGGACGGCACAGCGTGAGCACGGGTTCGTCCCGAGGAACTCGGCGTCGCCGATGCGGACGCGGACGACGCGCTCGTGGTCGACGTAGAGACGGTCCTCCCAGAACGCGGGGACGCCGCCGACTTCCAGCGTTGGGCGGAAGCGGCGGCGCACGCTCTCCGTGTCGAGGTCGAACCAGTCGCCGACGGCGGCGAGCGTCGCGGTCGAGACGACGGTCGGGCCGTGCGCGGTCGTGTCGTCGGGGAAGCCGCCCTCGCCGTCGTGATCGAGCGTCACCGGATAGCCGAAATACGTCGAGAGCCAGTCGGCGGCGGCGTCCCGCCCCCGTTCGTCGGCGAGGAAGAACGACTCGGCGGGAAGCGTCCCGGTCGCCCGGTCGCGGCGCTCGCGGAGCGCGAGCTCGTGGCCGTCGGTGTCGAACGACGCGTCGATTCCGTGGACTGCGGGTTCGCGCTTCCCGTTGACGTAGCGGCCGTCGGCGTCGCGGATCGCGTACGCCCGGTCGTCCGTGAGCCCGCCGTCGCGGAGGACGCGGGCTCGGGCCCGGTCGTCCGGGTCGAGTGACTTCACGGGATAGACGCGGATCCGGGCGAGGTGCGGGTCGGCGTCGGTCATTCCGACTCGATGTCCGTCCCTGCGCCCTCCGCGTCGAGTCGTTCGACCAGCGCCTCGCGGTGTTCGCGTCGATCGTCGAGCGCCCGGTCGCGGAGGGCGCGCTCGTTCTCGCTCGGACACGCAAGCGACGGAACGGGAGTCGGCTGATCGTCGTCGTCGACGGCGACGAACGTGAAGAACGCGCCGGTGACGTCCCACTCCTCGCCATTCTCGGGGTCCTCGGCGCGGACGGTCGTTCGGACGGTGAGGCTCGTCCGCCCGGCGTCGAAGACGTACGCCTCGATGGTGACGACGTCGCCGACCTCGATGGGCGCGTGGAAGTCGACGTGGTCGATGCTCGCGGTGACGACCTGGCTGCCGGCGAAGCGTCGGCAGGCGACGGAGGCGACGACGTCCATCCATTCGAGGATGCGACCGCCGAACGCGCGCCCGAGGTGGTTCGTCCCCTCCGGCATCAGAACCTCCGTCCGCTCGGTGAGCGACGAACCAAGAGTCGCTGAGTCTGTCATATCGGGGCCGTACGTCGGCCCCTCATTTAACTCGGTGGTGTCCGCCGACGCGCTACCGGTCCGCCGTTCGCGTCGTTTCGTCGTCGGTCACGATCTCGAAGCGCGCGCCGCCGGCCGCGCTCTCCGTGACGTCGATCGACCAGCCGTGGGCGTCGACGATCTCCCCGACGATCGCCAGCCCGAACCCCACGCCGTCGTCCCCGGTCGAATATCCCGGTTCGAGGACGGACTCGCGTTGCTCCGTCGGGATGCCCGACCCGTCGTCTTCGACGTAGAACCCGCGGTCGTCGAGCGCGCCGACCCGGACGGTCACGCCCTCGCCGCCATGCTCGATCGCGTTCCGGTAGAGATTCTCGAAGACGTGTTGGAGCCGATCGGGGTCACCGCGGAACGTCCGTCCGGACGCGACGTCGAGCGTGGCGTCGGCCGTGTCGACGCGCTCCCAGCACCGCCGCGCGAGGTCGGCGAGCTGGACGGTCTCCATCTCGCCGACCGTCCGGCCCTGTCGCGCGAGCGCCAGCGTCTCCTCGATGATCGCGTCCATCCGGTCGAGCGCGTCCCGCACTGTCGCGATCCGTTCGTCGTCGACGTCCGCCGCCAGGAGTTCGAGATAGCCGTCCGCGACGTTGAGTGGCGTGCGGAGGTCGTGCGAGACGATGCCCGCGAACGCGTCGAGGCGGTCGTTCTGCCGTTCGAGCTCCTCGCGCTGGTTGCGCAGTTCCTCCTCGCGCGCGGTCTGCGCGAGCGCCGCCTCGACGGTCCGCGCGAAGAGCCGGGCGAGCCAGACCGTCTCGTCGGTGAACGCGTCGGTCTCGCGTGCGCCGATCACTAACACGCCGTACGGCCCGAGCGGGAGGATGAGCTCGCTCTCGATCGGGGTTTCGGGATTGTACCGGTCCGCCTCGGCCGCGAGGTCGTCGTAGACGGCGACTTCGCCGGTTCGAAACGACTCCCACGTGAGACTCTCACCGCCTGTGTAGGTCGGGATGCCGTCGAACACGTCGTGGGTCTCGGCGGTCGTCGCGGCCGGCCGGAGGGCGTCCGCGTCCTCGTCGTACAGCCAGAGGGTGTTGAGCGGGCGGTCGAGCACGCCCCGTGCCGTCTCGACGGCCTGCTCCGCGACCGCCTGCCGGTCGGCCGCGTCCATCAGCGACTGCGTGGACTCGTAGAGTGCGCGCAGCGTCTCCTCGCGGCGTTTCTGCTGCGTGATGTCACGGACGACGGCCATGAACCGCGGCTCACCCTCGACGTCGAAGCGAAGCAGATGGACCTCGACGGGGAACGTCGATCCGTCGTGTCGTTCGAGACGCCCCTCGAAGCGCCGGCGATCGCCCCGTTCGAGCCTGGGCAGCGTCTCGCGGACCATCTCGGCCGTCGTCGACCGATCGGTCTCCCACACGCCCGCGCCGAGCAGTTCATCCTCGTCGTAGCCGAGTTCGTCACACAGCCGCTGGTTCACCCTGAGACGTTTCCCGGTCGTGTCGAGGACCTCGATCATGTCCGGAGAGTTGTCGAAAAGAGCTTCCAGGTGTGCCGCGACGGCTTCGAGGTCCGCTTCGCGCTTGCGGCGCTCGGTGACGTCCTGCTGGAAGCCGACGAAGTGCGTCACGTCCCCCACGTCGTTCCGTATCGGGGCGATGTCGACGCGATTCCAGAACTCGGTGCCGTCCTTCCGGTAGTTCCGCAACTCGACGGTGACGGGTTCCGCGGCGTCGATCGCCGCCCGCAGCTCGGCGACGGCGGCCTCGTCGGTCTTCTCGCCTTGTAGGAACCGACAGTTCCGCCCGACGATCTCCGACTCCGCGTAGCCGGTCAGCTCCTCGAATCGCTCGTTCACGTAAACGAGGGGGTTGTCCGCCCGATCGGCGTCGCTGATCGCGATCCCCACCGGTGCCGCCTCGATCGCGGGGAGTTTCATCTCGAACGCCCGATCGTGTAGGTTCGAGATGTCGCGAACCGTACAGACGAGATCGTCGCCGTTCGTCGTCGCGACGACGTGATCCTCGCGGAAGGTTGTGCCGTCGGCCCGGACCCCCGTCGTGAACCCCTGCCAGTAGCCCTCATCTCGTACCGTCGGCAGGATCTCCTCGTGGACGAAATCCGTGTCCTCGTCGGGGTAGGTGACGCTCCAATGCGTGCCGCGGAGTTCCGCCGGCTCGTAGCCGTAGAGGTCGGCGTACGTCTCGTTGACGTAGACGTATTCGCCGTCGGCGCTCAGGATGCTGATCCCCTCGCGGGCGGTTTCGATCGCCGTGAGGTAGCGCGCTTGCTGTCGGTGCATCCGAGCGGTCGTCGCCGCGTTTCGGATGCGGTTCGCGAGGACGGTGTACTGCCCGGTGTTGCCTCCCTTTTGGAGATAGTCGGTGATGCCGCGCGAGATCGCCTCGCTTGCGATCTCCTCACTCCCCATCCCCGTAAAGAGGATGAACGGGAGATCGGGGGCGACGTCGCGGACGGCGTCGAGGAGGGCGAGCCCGTCGAGCGTCGGCATGTCGTAGTCGCTCACGACGCAGTCGAACCGTCGTGGGTCGTCACGAACACGTTCGAGCGCGTCTTCCGGGTCCGTCTCGACCGTGACGTCGAACCGGTCGTCTTCGCGCGCGAGTCGCTTCGCGGCCAGCTCGGCGAACGCACGGTCGTCGTCGATGTAGAGGACGCGGATCGGCCGTCTCGTGGCGTGGTGTTCGGTCGGTGGCGCACGCGACGTCGATGGTGGTGTGCCGGACATGCGGGTGTAGTGTTCCGTGTACGTCCGCCGGCCCCTTAACCTTCGCCGCGCTCGATTCGAGACATCCGCCGCGTCGGCGTGACGCTCCCGCAAGTCGTGTGTCACCTCGCGCCGTGCGTCACCCCGAGCCGTGTGTCACCTCACGTCGTACATCACTCCGCGCCGTGTGCGTCCGGGTCCGTCTTCCGGATCAGCGGGTGTTGGACGTAGTCGTCGATCTCGACGTCGTCGAGCGATTCGAGGCCGCCGCGCCGCGCCATCTCGCGGAGGCCGAGCTCGGCGACCTCATCGCGGGGGACCGCGAGTACGTGAGCGTGCATCCGGTCGATCCCGGCGCGTTTCGCGGCGAGCGCCCGATGGTGGCCATCTACGAGGAGGGTCTCGTAGCCGTAGTCGATGACGATGAGCGGCTCCGCGAGCCCGTTTTCGAGTTCGTACTTCCGACCCTCCAGTTCGTCCGCGTAGACGGAGCGCTGCGTCGGCAGGAGTTCGGAGACGGTGACCTCGCGCTCGGAGACGTCGATGTCGATGTCGTGGGTCCGCTCGAGGAGTTCGCGGGTGCTCTCCACCTTCGACGGCGTCGTACGCTCGATCTGACTCCGGACGGCGTCGCCGTTGGAGAATATCCCGAGGAGGTGATCGTCCTCGTCGACGACCGGGAGGAACTGGTGGCCGGTGCGGAAGATGACGCGCGCGGCGTCCTTCACGGACATCTCCGGACGGACAACGATCAGCTCCCGGGTCATCACCTCGCGTACGTGGATATCCCCGTACACCTCCAGGAGGTCGATCGCGCCGACGAATCCCAGGAGGTGATCCTCTTCGTCGACGACCGGGAGGCCAGTGTACTGCGCGCCGGCCTTCAGTCGGTCGACGACGTCCGTCACCCACGCGTCCGGCCCGACGGTGTCGATGTCCGTCCGCATGTAGGACGCGACGCTGATCTCGTCGAACTCCATCGGCGTGAGCGTCGCGTCGCGCTCGTTGCGTTCTCCCGACACGGCTCTACGTCTCGCCGTCCGGTTCGAGCGCCGGGAGCACGAACTCGTCGATGGCGCGCCGGGACTGGGCGGGCGCGTTGTCGTGACCGAGCGAGATCTTGCGGGCGCGCGCGGCGTGGATGACGTCCGTGATGAGTTGCGTCATGTCCTCGACATCGACGTCGGCGAAGACGCCGCGCTCGATCCCGGCTTCGAGGACGCGCGCGATGTTGCCGCGGATCGTCTCGTAATGCTCGTTGAACGCCTCCCGGTGGCGCTCGTCGTGGCGGGCGTGCGAGAAGAGTTCGTGATAGACGCGCATCCGCTCCCAGTGATCGAAGTCGCCGACGTCCGGGCCGAAGAGACACTGATCGAGGCGCTTGTCGAGGACGACCCACGGGTCGGCGTCCGCGGGCACCGCCGGATCGCTCTCGTACTGCGCGACGAGATATTCGAGGAACGAGGAGATGAGGTCGTGCTTCCCGTCGAAGTGGTAGTGGATGAGCGTTCTGCTCTTCTCGAACTCCTCGCCGATGTCGCGGACGCGCAGGTTGCTGTAGCCGTGCGTACTGAGCGCCCGAAACGTCGCCTCCATGATCGCCTCCCGCGTGTCGGACGACGACTGGGACGTACTCGAAGCGGTCATGGAAGAACGTACGGTAGAGAGCCTTATACGAGTTGTGAGGTGAGCGCCGACCGCTCGATCGGCGGGTCCTCAGAAAGCGCCGATACCGAGTCCCATCGCCCAGCCGTTCGCGGCGACGGACGCGAGGATGAGCGCGCCGCCGGCCATCGCGATGTTCTTCTGGAAGTTGTTCACTTCGCTCTGTCGCTGCTCCTCATCGACGTTCCAGAAGTCGTGCATCATCACGGCCGAGACGACGAGGAAGCCGGCGAGCACGACCGCCGCGACGACGGGGAAGACCCCGACGACGACGCCGATCCCACAGACGACCAGGAGAGCACCGGACGCGAGCACGGAGAGCTTGGGTGCGGGGAGTCCCTTGTACTCGGCGTACTGGGCCATCCCCTCGGTGCCGGTGAAGTGGCCGATCCCCGTGTACGCGAGGACGCCGCCGAAGAGGAGGCGGCCGACGATCAGCAGGATCGCCTCGATGCCCGTGCTCATTGCCCGCCCACCGTCGTTGTCGTTCCACGCAGTCCATCAACTTCGATCGTCGGCTTCGCAGTGTTCGTCATATCACGTACTGGGGGATGGTCCAGTCATCCCTCTTACGGTTCGGCCCGCATTACGATCACCGTAGACGGCGATTTCGGGGGTTGAATCGGCTCTCGACGGCGGATGACGACTCGGACAAACGTGCCATTTCGACCATGATTAGGATATCGTTCTCGTCGTTAATCGGGAGTTCCGCGGAGAGATGGATGGCTTCGGCGAGAGAATTTGACCAAATGGTACACAAGGTTGACCAAACGGTACAACGAATTTACAGGTGTATGCCTGTCTACCCCCGGGACGGCGGCGGGTCTCCGGCTCAGAACGAGAGGTGCGACGTCGACCCAGGACCCTCGTCACTGTCAATCGGGCCCTCGTGGAGGTACGTGTAGTCGTCATCCGTGAGGTAGACCGTCCCACTGTCAACGACGATTTCGACGGTCGGCAGGGTGGTGCCCGCAGCCTCGCCGTTGTCGCACTCGCCGGTGCAGCTGTCGAAGAGCGATCCGTGTTTCGGGCAGATGATCTCGCCGTCGCGCATCGCCGCGCCGTCGCCTCGATCGAAGCGCTGGCTCTCGTGCGGGCAGTTGTTGACCCACGCCTCGACGCCCGGGTCGTCGTCACACCGGACGAGGATCACCTCCTCTTCGTTCGTGAACATGTCCTCGGCGGTGAAGAGGTACGATCCGAGCTCGGGAACGTCGTCGAGCGACGCGATCTCCGTTCCATCGACCATACGGTAAATCGACGGACGACGGGCTCAAAAGCGTACTGTCCGACGCACGGACGGCGGCCGCACGCGGATCCCTGGGGTATGCCAGCCCCGAAGCGTCGGCCGTCCACGTCCGCTGTCGGTGTATGCCGGCGTTCTACCGGACGCCACTCGTCCGTACCTCACCCGTAGGCAAAACGCTTACCGTCTGGTCAACGAGTGCCGGCATCATCCCGCCGGTCCCGACAGGCTTTACCACCTGGTCAACGTACCGTGGTCCATGGCACGCAACGAGACACCCCACGGCCGCGACGAACCGGTTTCAGGCCAGACCGTCCGGCACGGGACGGGTGTCAACTCGAATCGCGCGTTCCCGACCGAGGCGTATCCGCACCACCTCGACCCGTTCGTCCTGTTCGAGCGCTTCTACATCGACCCCGAGAAGGGGTTCCCGATGCACACGCACAAGGGGTTCGAGATCGTCTCGTACATGATCGAGGGCGGGATGGAGCACGAGGACTCCCTCGGCGTCGAGCACACCGCCTTCGAGGACGAGGCGATGCGGATCACCACCGGCCGCGAGATTAGCCACTCCGAGTTCCCGGCGGACGACCAGGCCTGCAACGGCCTCCAGCTCTGGGTGAACCTCCCGCGCGAGAAGAAGGACATCGAGCCCGACTACGTCGACGCGAGCGCGGACGAGCTCCCCACGACGACACAGGACGGTGCGACCGTGACGACCGTCGTCGGCGAAGGCTCCCCTATCGACCTCCACACCGAGATGGAGTACCTCGACGTCCACGTCTCCGACGCGTGGACGTGGTCGATCCCCGACGGCAGGACCGGCTTCCTCTACGGCGTCGAGGGCGAGGGAACGGTCGACGGCCACGCGTTCGGCGTCGGTGACGTTCTTCCCGTTACTGACGATGGGGACGTCACCGTCGAGGTCGATGACGAGGCTGCCGGCGATTCGTTCCGAGTCGTCGCCGTTGCGGGCGAACCACACGACGAGCCGATCACGCAGCGCGGCCCCTTCGTCCTCTAAGGCTTGCGCCGCGACGCTCGCTGATGGCCGTGTTTGACCATATGGTAAGGCTCTTTACCGAGGCGCTATCAATATCGCATATGGTAGATGTCGCAATCGTCGGTGGCGGTCCCGCCGGCCTCAGTGCCGCACAGTTCGCCGCGAAGAACGACCTCGAAACCGTCGTCTTCGACACGGGCGAATCCTGGATGGATCGCGCGCACCTGTTCAACTACCCCGCGATCCGCTCGATCAGCGGCGAGGAGTTCCTCCTGATCGCGCGTGACCAGGCCCGCGACCGTGGTGCCGACGTCCACGAGGACACCGAAGTCGAGTCCGTCGAGCAGGACGGTGACGGCTTCGTTCTCACGACGGCCGACGAGGAGTACGACGCGGACTACGTCGTGCTCGCGACGGGTGCGAACCGCGAGCTCGCCGAGGAGGTGGGGTGTGCGTTCACCGACGAGGACGTTGTGGACGTCACCGTCGACATGCAGACCAGCGTTGACGGCGTCTACGCGACCGGTGCGATGGGCCGCGACACGAAGTGGCAGGCCGCCATCGCCGTCGGCGACGGTGCGTCGGCCGTCCTCGACATCCTTTCCAAGGAGAAGGGTGAATACTACCACGACTTCGACGTGCCCGACGACGTTCCCGAACTCTGAGGCGGGACGGAATCGCGCGCGGGCGTATCGACCACGAACCACACACGAACCACTATCTACACAGGGATGGACGACGAGACAGCGAAACAGCTGCCACCGAGCGCGAAGCTCGTGCTGAAAGTACTCGAACACGAGGGCGCGCTGACGCAGAAGGACATCATCGAACGCACTCGCCTCTCACAGCGGACGGCGCGCGAGGCGCTCGAACGTCTCCAAGAGAACGACGTGATCGAAAAGGAGATGTACATCCCCGACGCCCGCCAGGACCTCTACACCCTGACCGTGACCGTCGAGGACTGACCCTCGGTCTCGACGCGTTACGCCCTCAGCGCCGCCAGGCCTCGCGGAGCGCGATGAGCACGCCGCCGAGCATCGCGAGATTTCCGAAGAACGCGAGGCGCTCGCCGCTCCGCCCCTCATCCGGCTCTTTCGTCCAGAAGTCGTGCATCGTCAGCGTGACCACCGTGAGGAACGTCGCGGCGGCCCCGGTCGCGAGTCGGGGGAGTCGCCAGAGGGCGATCCCGACGCCGGCCGACACCATTGTTCCCGAGGCGAGCGGGGCGAGCACCGACGGGAGCGGGACCCCAGCAGACTCGGCGTAGTCGATCGTGTCCTCCATGTCGCGGAAGTCCTCAGTCGCTTGTAGCGCGAGTCCGAGCCCGAGCGCGAGACGCCCGAGTCGGGAGAGCGACGCACCATCGTCGTCGGTCGTCGATGTCGTCATACCGTCTCGTACCGACGGCGGACGCAAAAACCTACGTGTGGCGGGAGTCGAGCGCACGCGAACGCTTCCGTCTCGCTAGCCGGTCCGTTCGCACCACAACCCGGGTCCGTTCGTCCCGCGATCCTGACTGTTCACCGACTCTGAGAGGTTTACCTGAGTTGAGGCGCTAAGGCCCCTTCCTCAACGAACGAGCGAAGCGAGTGAGTAGGGAGGGGATACAGCGTTCACGAGAGCAGAGCTCTCGTGCGCGAACGAGACGCAGAGCGTCTCGTCAACGCCGCACAGTTCTCAAACACCTTCGACGCTCGGCCTACAGGCCCACGCAATCGCATCTCTTATTTGTGTAGTTTGTATATTGTGTGGTGTGGCAACGCGAAAGAACATCTCTATCCGCGACGACCAAGCCGAGTGGATTCAGGAGAACCACCTGAGTCTGTCCTCGTTCGTCCAAGAGAAACTCGACGACCTCATCGAAGAACGCTCGTGAACTACAACTACAGGTATCGACTCCGACCGTCCGACGCTCTCGAAGAGCAGCTAACGTGGACTGTCGATACCTGTAGGCAGGTCTACAACCACTTCCTCCACCGACTCAACCGCACCGACGACACGTCGGCGTATTCTGAGCAGAAA
>NZ_BAAABL010000080.1:0-529 GCF_039520965.1 Halarchaeum salinum | reverse complement strand
TGTCGTCTATAACATCAAGCGGGCTGTGAAACAGTGAATTCCACCGCCGTATGGCGATTCAACACAGCCGGTTGACCGTATAGCCGATTTACCTATCGTTCAGCTGAGTTGAGGCGCTAAGGCCCCTTTCTCAACGAACGAGCGAAGCGAGTGAGTAGGGAGGGGATACAGCGCCGCACAGTTCTCAAACACCTTCGGCGCTCGGCCTACAGGCCCACGCAATCGCATCTCTTATTTGTGTAGTTTGTGTATTGTGTGGTGTGGCAACGCGAAAGAACATCTCTATCCGCGACGACCAAGCCGAGTGGATTCAGGAGAACCACCTGAGTCTGTCCTCGTTCGTCCAAGAGAAACTCGACGACCTCATCGAAGAACGCTCGTGAACTACAACTACAGGTATCGACTCCGACCGTCCGACGCTCTCGAAGAGCAGCTAACATGGACTGTCGATACCTGTAGACAGGTCTACAACCACTTCCTCCACCGACTCAACCGCACCGACGACACGTCGGCGTATTCTGAGCAGAAA
>NZ_BAAABL010000079.1:0-612 GCF_039520965.1 Halarchaeum salinum | reverse complement strand
CCGACTGTGGCTCTCGAAACTCGGAGAAATCCCGCTCACCTTCCACCGCGACCTGCCCGACGAGGCCGAGATAAAGACCGTCACGGTCAAACGCGAACCCACCGGCAAGTGGTACGGCATCCTCGGCGTCGAAACCCCGGACGACCCGCCCGCGAAACCGGAGAATCCCGAGACGTGCGTCGGCATCGACGTGGGAATACTCAAGTACGCTCACGATACCGACGGAACCGCCGTCGAATCGCTCGACCTGTCCGACGAACGCGAACGGTTGGAACGCGCACAGCGCGACCTCTCGCGGAAGGAACACGGGTCCGCGAATTGGGAAGAACAGCGGACGGTCGTGGCCGAACGTCACGCAGAGTTGAAGAACAAGCGGCGAGACTTCCTCCACAAGCTCTCGAACTACTACGCCACCGAGTATGACCTCGTGGCCGTGGAAGACTTGGACGCGAAGGGGTTAGTCGAACTGCCGGGAAACTCACGCAACCGCGCAGGCGCGGCGTGGGGAACGTTCCTGCGGATGCTTGAGTACAAGTGCGAACGCGAAGGAACGCACTTCGTGGCCGTCAACCCAAGAGGGACGACGAAAGAGTGTGCGTCCTGTGGTGTCTC
>NZ_BAAABL010000078.1:0-8428 GCF_039520965.1 Halarchaeum salinum | reverse complement strand
TTCCTCTCGAAAAGTAGCCTCGATAAGCCGTCGCTGTCACGCGGTTCTCGTCTTAGCTAAAGACGGATGCCTGCGACCCAAGTACGAGGAAGCGAATCCGCCCGGCTACCGCAAACACGGCGACACCCGACCCAAGAGTACGGTCACGTTCAAAGCAGACGGCTTCAAACACGATCCCGAGAACAATCGCGTTCGACTCAGCAAAGGCTCGAACCTCAAAGAATACTGGTCGGACTTCCTGCTCTGCGAGTACCAGACTCGTCCCGACGTAGACCTCTCAGAAGTCAACTCGGTGCAAAACGTTCGCGGCGTCTGGAACGGCGACGAGTGGGAACTGCACTTCGTCTGCAAAGTCAGCGTCGAAACCAATGACTCCGCAGGCGACGGCGTGGCAGGCATCGACCTCGGCATCAAAAACATCGCCACAGTCGCCTTCCCCGACGAATACGTCCTGTATCCCGGCAACTCGCTCAAACAGGACAAGCACTACTTCACCCGTGAGGAGTACGATACTGAGGGTGAGAACGGCCCGTCTGAGACGTCGATGTGGGCACGGCGAAAACTCGCAGAGCGCGAGACGCACTTCTACCACACGCTCACGGACACCATCATCACCGAGTGTGTTGAACGCGGAGTTGGCACGCTCGCGGTGAGTTGGCCCGAAGACGTGCGCGAGTCCGACTGGGGAGAGACCGGCAACAAGAAGTTGCATACGTGGGCGTTCGACCGCATCTCCCAGTACCTCAACTACAAAGGCGAGATTCGTGGCGTTGAGGTGCTGAAGGAGAACGAGTGGGATACCTCGAAGACCTGCTCGAAGTGTGGCGACGACACGAAATCGAACCGCAAGCACCGTGGCTTGTACGTGTGCCAGTCGTGTGGGTTAGTCGGGAACGCCGATTGCAACGGGGCGGAGAACATGCGCCAGAAGATAACTCCGAGTCCTCACGGTGAGGATAGGAGTACCGGCTGTGTGGCACAGCCATCGACATACCTGTTCGACCGCGAGAGCGGGACGTTTCGAACGAGAGAACAGGTCGTGTCGTAGACCGGCAAATATCCCAACCTGCGGGACGGGAAGCCTCGCCGTGAACGGCGTGGAGGATGTCACAGAGTACTCATACCAACCTCTTTGCGATTGCTCGACCCACCATCATTCGATGGCATCTGGAAGCTCCTCGGAGTTCTCCACGCAGCTAGTGACGCAGACAGACACGTATCTCGAGACGATCCGCGAGTGCGTCGATCGGCTCTCCACACTTGTCGAGCGCTACGCTTCCGGGGAATCACCCCACGACGTCGCTGAGACGATTCGCGCGCTAGAGAGCGAGTGTGACGTGCAGAAACGGACCCTCAGCTCGCTCGTCACGAACACGTCAGTCCGGGAGTTCGGCATCCGCAACTCCCGCGTCCACCTCAACTCCGAGCAACTCGTCAAGCTCTATCAGCTACTCGACGAGATTCCGAATACTGCCGAACAAATCGCCGAAGATATTTCGACAATCGATCCGCCGAGGGAACAATGGGCCTTCCAGCAGTACCACGAGATAACCGAGCACGCACGGACAGCAATGGCCACCCTCTACGATGCCGTTCACGAGTTCATTCACTTGCTGTGCTCCCCGACTGAGACCGGAACGATCACGGATCACATCAGCGATATTCGCGAGACGGAAAGCGCGTGCGACAGCATCCGCAACGACATCATCGCGGAGGCCTTCGAAGGCTCGACGACGCAGCCACTTCTCTATCGGGAGTTCGCGAACAACTTCGACCACCTTGTCGACACCATGGAGGACACGACTGACCACCTCGTCCTCCTCTCCAGCAGCGAGCCGTGGATTACCGCCGAGCCGGGCACTGTCTAGTTCTGTATTGGTGGTGGCACGATGTCGCTGCGCGACCTCAAGGGGGCAACGAAAGATATCACCTTGTCGTCCCGGATGGGGACGCGTACGGGCAGCTGTGGGCCGTCCTGATGGACCTCGGGTATGTGGAGGTACAATCACTGGATCCAGATCACTGAGATGGTGCTGCTGGTAACGTGAGTTGAATTCGTGTTCCACCGGACTCACGAGTCTCGATCGTGAATTTTCCCTCCGACTGTTGTACGATCCAGTACACCAGCCAGAGTCCAAGCCCCTCACAGTGCGAGAGGGGTGTTTCTCTTGGCCGTGTGATGGTCTCTCGCTCCGTTTCTGGAATTCCAACTCCCGTATCGACGAATTTGACTTCAAGGGTTCCGCCGGTTGTCTGCTGCACCCGGACTGTGATGGAGACGTCTGGCGGGTTATGCTCAACGGCGTTAGTCAGGAGTTCATCGATCGCCGTCGGGAGTTCTGGATGGGCGACAACGTAGCATTCCGCCGGAAGCGATAGTCGGTACTTCCCAATCGAGGATTCGGAAGTCGAGTTGAGTTGGTGTGAGCCGTTCAATCTCGGAGCGGTAGCTGAGTGAATCGAAGCGCCGGTCTAAATTGAACAGAGACAGTGACAAGAACGGTTGTCAAAGCGGTTTTTGACGAGTGCTGCTGCTGACGACTCGCTGGCCCGAGGCCGCGGGCTGGCCGTCAGCCCGCGGCCGGGCCGTACGTGTCGGGAACGCCGACACCGTTCATTTCGATCTCCCACCGCCGCTCTAACTCCGCTTCCAGCTCGTGGCGAATCCAGTCACAGAACGTCTGGAACGTGAACTGCTCGGGCAGGTCGCGCCCGCCCCGCCGTGGGCGGGCGACGACCGCCCATCGCAGCACGAGCCACAGGTTCTCCAGCAGGAAGCTCACGATCACGAACGCAAACCGGACGATCGGGTCTTGTGTTGTCGTTGTTGCTCGTGCTTGGCGAAACAGCCGGTAACTCGTCTCTATTGCCGACCGTTTCCGATAGCGTCGTTCGACTTGTGTAGGCGTGCGATCTCCTAGTGATCAACGAAACTTCTGGGTGAACCGGGATGAGGACTCAGTCGAAGAACGGATTTCTACCTTATCTCTGGCACGTGGAGTACCCAAAACTTCTGTGAACTACTAGAGATCGCACGCCACGTACCCACGAACGACCTCGCCATGCTTACCTCGGTCACCGTTCTGGTAGGAGACAGAGACCGCGAGCGGGAAGCGCAGTTCCCGCTCGCTTCCTTTGTACATGCGATAGGTCGTCATGTACGAGCAGTGCGTGGCGAGCTTGTCCTTCATCCGCTCACCCTTCTTTTGGACAGGGATGACCGTCGTCGCTAGGTCGCGTGCGCGACGAATTACCCGTTCGTTGTAGAAGCCGCGATCAGCGAGCAAGAGATCGATTTCGAAGGGATAGGTGCCGACGCGGTCGAGGACGCGCTCGACCGCGTCGGCTTCCTTCTCGTCGCTGCGGACGTAGGTGAGTGCCAGCGTCACTGGCTTCCCGTTCGAGACGACATACGCGGTACAGTAGCGGTGACAGGTCGTGGTTCCGTCGGTTGGTGTGGTTTTGCAGAGTTCACCGCTGTCCTCGTCGGGAGAGCCGTGATAGGGGTTATCGACGAAGTCGATGGAGACGATTCTCGACCGGTTAGTGATCAACGAAACTTCTGGGTGAACTGGGATGAGGACTCAGTCGAAGAACGGATCTCTACCTTATCTCTGGCACGTGGAGTACCCAAAACTTCTGTGAACTACTACAGGGTCGAGAATCGTCAGAGCGAGATGGCGAAACAGGAGGTTAGCGGCCATTTCGAGTTGGTGACGCTGGAGCGTGTGGAGCCACTCCATGACGGTATCGTCGCAGGGCGTGTCGTCCGTCTGGGACGTGACCTCCCAGACGGACGACTGGTTGACGCTGGCCATAGTGACGACAGGCCAGATATCACCGGAATCGAGGGGCGCCCTCGATTCCTTCCATCGGAAGCTGTCCAATCACGTCAGCCGCTACTTCTTTGACGTCTGCTGCCGAAAGTACACCGTCCGGTTCGGGTAGTTCTAGCACACTTCTGAACCGGACATCCTCCTCAATCAGAGCGACGCTTCAGCTCCGGTGCTCACGTCGGTTGGGAAGTACCGATAGTGTAACGTCAGTATCGGGGTGAGTCTCCCGAAAGGCAGCTATCTGTTCCTTGAGGAGACTAACGAGGTCGAATGTACGGGTTGTCTCTCGCTCCCAGATGGAGACGATCTGGCGTGCTCGCTCGCTCGTTTGATCGAGTGCGTTGAGTCGTGTACGAATGATGTGGCAATCGTCCTGGATATCGTCCCGATCTGTCGTGGATTCGATTTTGTCGAGATAGCCAAATGCGACAGAGAGATCGTTTCGGAGGTTGTGGCGGAGGACACGCTGGTTAATTTCGAGGAGTGTCGACAGCTCTTCGGCCTGTTCAAGTTGCTCTTGTGATTCGACTTTGGAGAGACTACCCCGGGTCCCGACGGCTGCACCTAACGATGCCGCGAACGAGAGCAGGAAGGTGAGCTCGATCTGCTTGCCTTCGAGAAGCCACACGAGCCAGACGGCAAGCGCGAGTAGTGCGAAGCTCACCGTCATCGCGAGACTGAGGCCGAGCGCTCGACGTTGACCATGTGCCGAGAGGGATCGGGTTGGAAGTTGATAGCCCGTGTAGAAGACGATGAGCGAGAGACTGCTGATCAGGATGGCTTCGAGTAGCGTTCCGATACCTTCCCCCTCTCCGAGAAGATGGAGGAGTCCAAGCCCGAAACAGCAGAGTCCGAGCCCATAGAACCCATAACGAACATCGAGATGATCAGTCATAGGGGATACAGGATCAATCAGGTCCCCACTACTATATCTCTGTGGACGGACTGTTCCTCTGACTGGTGAGATAGACGCGACGTGAACCTCGCACAGAACGCTTCGAGAGCAGGGTGGTGGCGGGGAGCGAAGCGTTTTCGGCGTGAGTTACCTTAGCGTCGTGAGCGGACGAGGTAGCCGCCAGCCACGAGGGCTATGGTTATCAGTACGGCGCTGGGACCGAAGCCGGGACTGGATCCGCTCGAACTGCCAGCCGCGCTCGACTCTGTCTGTTCGCCGGTAGTGGTCATCTCAGTGGGCGCGAACGTCGCCTGGAACCCCTCTAGGCTCGCGTTGGCTGCCCAGACGGCGCGCCCCTGATTCGTCGAGTCCGCTGGTGGCGTCGCCTCGACTAGCACGTCTCCCACCGGGGCAGTCACGACGAAGGGGCGGTCGGGTTCGAAGCCGCTGGCGAAGGGCTCGGTGAGGACGAGTGACTCGCCATTGACGGCTGCGAGAGCGCGCCAGTGTATCGATAGCGAGATGACGCCGAGAGAGCCATTATTGGCCGTCTGGAAGGCGATACGTGCGTGCTTGGTGGCCATTTCGCGGTCGGTCTGATTTTCGGCGGCGGCAACCTGCTGCATTCGCTCGGCGAAGTTCGTGCGGGCCTGCTGCTGCAGCGTTTCGTTGTGTTTCAGGTCAGTGAAGGCGGCCTGCTCGGTGTCGCTTTCGAGATCGTAGGTGAGTTCGACCGTGACCGTCGCCGACCCATTCGCC
Organism: Halarchaeum salinum; assembly: GCF_039520965.1. Classification (NCBI taxonomy): domain Archaea; kingdom Methanobacteriati; phylum Methanobacteriota; class Halobacteria; order Halobacteriales; family Halobacteriaceae; genus Halarchaeum; species Halarchaeum salinum. The sequence continues at coordinate 2,938 of NZ_BAAABL010000078.1, read as the reverse complement.
TGGAGGTCAACGACGAAGGCACCGGTCGTGCTGTGAGAGTCGGCACTCGTCTCGTTGGTGCCGCTATCTGCCGCCGCCACCGGCCCGGCGAGGACTGGGATGGCCGCTACGAGCAGGAGGCTCACGGTTATGCAGGCAAGGACGGATCGGGAGTCGAAGCGGGTCGTGTCCATGGGATGTCTGGTGTATCAGCGTTCGTCATACGGGAGTGCTTGGCGTACGAATCGTCCGAAAGGCCGCGCACGTTGAAAAACGCTTACGCGTCCGCGATGAGCAGCGGGTGGATTCGGGACCGCGTTCGTGCGAATGTGTTGTCGCGCGATTACGGGCCAGCGTGGGCGTTGGAGGCGCTGGGACCACCGGAGCTGGCGTCGTCGTTCCCGTTAGCGCCGCTGGAACTACCGGGGCCACTGGAACCGCCGTTCCCGCTGGCACTACTGGAATCATCGGGGCCTCCGTTACTACCGGGGCTGGCACCGGGACCAGCATCACTCGGCGGGCCGCTGTCAGCCGTGTCGCCGTCGCTCTCGTTGTGAGGAGCGCTCTCAGCGGGCCCGCGCGTCTTGTTCTCGGGCGGACCGACTGTCACGTTACTAGGCGGACCAGTCGTCACGTTACTAGGTGGACCGACTGTCACGTTGCTGGGTGGCCCCTGGCCGACGCCGGGGCCGCCGATGGTTCGGGCGATGGCTGCCACTTCGGGGCCGCTCAGGTTCGCGGCGTGCTGACGAAGCTGCGTGATTGCAGTCACGTTGACGCCGTTATTCTGTAGTACCGCTTCAGGGAGGCTCTTCGAGACGTTCAGCGTCTTGTTCGACATCTTCTGGACGTTGTTGAGGCGCGCGTGAATCTGGGCCGATCGGGAGACGTACTCCCCGTGGCTGATGGTGCCGTTCGCGCGGGCTTCCTCGAGTGCCTGCAGTTCCGACCGTAGCTCCTCGATGCGCTGTTGGCTCTGGTTGGTCTGATTCTCGACCAGTTCCGCCTTCTCGTCGGGCGTGGCCATCTGGGCGATTTTCAGTCCGAACGTCCGCGTTTCGAGCTCGCCCTCGAGTTCGGCTGCTTGGACGCCGATGGCGCCCGAGAGGCGTTCACCGGGCGCGAGCGTCTCGTTGGTGGACGTGTCGTTTTCAACCGGCTCGTCGGACGTGGTGGTGTTTTCAACCGTCTCGTTGCCGGTGGTGTCGGTCGTGTTGTTCGCCTGTTGGCCCAACTCGGGCGCGGTCCCGATCGCGTTGGGTCCATCTGCCGGTGCCGAGGCCGCTGCGCCCATCGCCGGGACCGCACTGAGGACCCCGACGACCAGCAGCAGCGAGGCGAGCGTCGCAGTAAGTCGCTGGTGCGTCATGATGCACTCGATCCAAGGAGCGGAGGAAGTATATAAACACTAGTCGCTGAACGGGAGTCAACGACGCTTAAGCCGAATTAAATCGGGTTAAATGCGGCCGCAGTCAGGCGGTTTCCCGATTACTGTGGAACGGCTTACAGTAGATGCCCCCGGGCTTAAATGCCGGTATCATCCTCGTCGGGGAGCGTGAGAACGTTCTCCCGGCCGATACGGAAGGACTCTAACTCGTCGTCCTCGCGGAGGCCACTAACGACCTGGCTAGTCTTCGCCTCCGTCCAACCCAGCTCCGAGACGACCTGCTGCTGTTTCATACGCCCACCGTGCTCCTCTATGAGTGAGAGCACGCGCTCCTCGTTGCTCAGCAACTCCTCGGGAACATCGGCTACCGTCTCCGTCCCATCCCCGGCAGACTCAGCGTCGCTGGATTCGGGTTCGACTGTCGACTCCGTGGGTTCGCTGGACTCACTGTCGCCCTTCTCCGACCGTTTGCTCTCGACGTCCGCGTCGCCGGTACCGGCAGTCGGGGTGGCTCCATCGCCATCAGCCGGGGTGGTGGGATCATCCTCACTACTCCCGTCGACACCGCTGCCATCTCCGTCGTCGCTTTCGAAACGCCGCCGGCCGACGACGAGCCACACACCGATGGCCGCAAGCACGATGCCGACGCCGACCACTGGCAGCCAACTACCCGGGGTCGCCTCGCTTCCGGCAGCCGGCTCCGTGTCGCTCCCGGTCGTCGTGGCTGAAGCCATCGGCGCGACGACGACGAGAGGCTCCTCAACCCCGAAGTCCAGACGACCGGTCCACGTAACGGCGTTTTCGCTTCGTCCAGTTGGTGTGGGTGCGACCTGCTCGGCTGCATAGCCATCCGGCCAGCTGATGGTGAGTGACGTCTCGCTGTCGAGGAAGAGATCCGCGACGGCTGGCCCGGCACGGATGTGCTCACCTTGGGTAGCTGCAAAGCTCGTCCACCGGAACCGATAGGTGATGATGCCGTAGGTGTTACCGAACTGCTGTATCCGGGCGTTGACCGTGACGTTGCGGACGGCCATCTCCCGGCCCGACCGGTTCTGAGCCTCGCCAGCGACCCGGCGCATCTGCGCTCCAAAGTCAGTCGTGTAGTTCCCGGGGTTCGCTTCGATATCCTCGCGCAGCTGCCGGAACGCATCGGTTTCGTTCCCGGAGTTCAATTGCTTCCGATAGGTGACCGTCCAGACCGCGTCGCCGTCGGCCGTGAGGGCGACATCCAAGGCGACGCTATCGGGATCAACCCCACTCACGCTGTTGGTCGATGCCGGCATAGCACCCGCGGAACCGGCTAGTCCAGCCCCCGCGAAGAGGCTACAACACAGACAGAAGACGAGCATACACACGCGGACGGGATGGGCACCTCGATCGGACGTGTTAGAATTTGGTTTCATAATGAATGCAAGTTTCACCTCTGACCAGTGCTCGTAGTGCAGATGATTGTTCGGATTTGGTCTCATAATGAATGCAAGGCGGAAACCCGCGTCTTCAGGTCTGTCTCTTACCCACAACTCCTATCGCTGTAGTTCGCCGAGAAAGAGGCCAAGATGCAGAGTGGTTCAC
>NZ_BAAABL010000077.1:0-7200 GCF_039520965.1 Halarchaeum salinum | reverse complement strand
CTGGGCGGAGGGATACGAACTGCACTCCTGAGACTTATGGGTAAGAGACAGGACTAACGTCGTGGGCTTTCTCCTCGATTTCGTGGAATTGAGAGCGCTACGCTCCGGTCCTCAACGAGCGAAGGGCGAGTAGCCCCGATCGAAGTAGGGCGGGGTAGTTCACTCGGGCGTCTCCTGTTTCGGCACGCGTCGGAGGACGCGCAGGGCCGCTCGAATCGTGTCGTCGTCGCCGAATGCGCCCGCCTTCGTAACGAGCGGCGTTCCGTCCGCGCGGCCACCCCGAACCGCGCCAACCGGTACACCCATCGCGACCGACTCGCCGCGGAGCTCGATCCCGGCCGCGTCGAGTGCGGCGAGGACGCCGGTCGCGACCGCACCGCCCGTGCAGAAGAGCCCGTCCGGGGCGCGTACCTCCCAGATGCGCCGCGTCGCCTCGCCGAGCGCGGCCGTGACGCGCTCTCTGGCGTCCCGTTCGTCGACGCCCGCATTGGCCGCCGTGTCGAGCACAGCGTCGACGTCAGTGCGGGTCGTCGCCGACGCGAGAACGGCCGTCGGAGCGTCCGAGAGGCGCGACAGACACGCGTCGGCGGCGACCGTGCTCGCCCCCTCGGGATCCGTGACGGCCCGGGACGCGTCGAAGGGGATCACGCATTCGTCGGGGAGCGCGTCGAGTTGCCCCAGTGTACGGGGACTGACGCTCCCCGCGACGCCGAGCGCGGTCCCGGTCAAGTCGTCGCGACGCGCGGGGCGCGTCGCGTTCGCAGGGCCAGGAACGCGAACGTGCTCCGCAAGCCCGCCACATCCGACGTGTAGAACACGTCGTGGCGCATCGGCGACGGCCGTCGCGACCGCCTCGAGATGGTCGTCGACTACTGCGTCAAGCGTAACGACTCGCCCCGTATCGAGCGCCCCCCGAAGATCCGGATCCGAGCGCGCGACGCGTCCGACGCCGATGTGTGTCACGCCCGACGCGCCCTGTTCGCGGAGGTAGTCGGGAAGGCGCGGGTCCGTCACGGGGGCGTCCGGGTCGGTCCCCGCGTCGGTGTCGGTGACGAGCGCGCCGTCGACGAGGTGGTAGCCGCAGACAGTCGTCCGACCGTTCGAGGGGAACGCAGGCGCGACCGCAGCGGCGTCCGCGTTCATCGCTGCCATCGCGGCCTCGATCTCGGGCCCAAGGTTCCCGCGCAGCGTCGAGTCGACCTTCTTGTAGACGACGGCGGCGTCCGTGCCCGCGACGGCGTCGCGAACGCGTTGTCGCGCCTCGGCGGCGCTCGCGTATCGCGAGTCGGTGTTGACGACGAGCACGTCCACGCTGGACACGTCAAGGCCGGAATCGAGTCGAACCACCACCTCGTACCCCCGCGCCGCGAACCCGTGACCGGTGTCGTTTGCGCCCGTCAGGTCGTCGGCGACGACGAGCGCGTTAGGCATTGGCTCCGGTCCCACGAGTGCTGTTCGCGTCGAACGCCTGCCGATGGGGGTCGCCCGTGCTCGCGTCGGCAGGGTGCGCCACGAACGCGTCACATGGGGCACCAGCGCTCCCGTGGATCGCCGCGATCAAGTCAGTGATACCGGTCATGCGCGTAATAATGGCACTCGCCCGGCCTTAGCGATGACGGTGCCGGGTGCAACGGCCGCACGATGGCGTTGTCGTGGGGGTCCTTGTCGCTGCCGGGCGGGCAAACGCTATACGTCCGGACGCCGCAGTATGTGGTATGAGTTATCGAACCACAGACTGGCGTTTCGATCCGGAGACGATGTTCGCCCTCGACGACCGAACGGCGGTCGTTACGGGGGGTGCGTCCGGTCTCGGGCGCGCGATCGCGCTCGGCGTCGCAGCGCGCGGTGCGAGCGTCGCCGTTCTCGACGTCGACACAGCGAGCGCGGACAAGGTGGCCACGGCAATCACGGACGGCGGGGGAAGCGCGATCGCCGTCGAGGCGGATGTGACGGACGAAAACTCGCTCGCGGACGCGCGCGACACCGTCCTCGACGCGTTCGGCGACTACGATACGCTCTACAACGTCCCCGGCACGAACGTCCGCGTCCCCGTCCTCGACCTCGATCCGGCGGACTGGCGCGCCGTGATCGAACTGAACCTGACCGGCGTCTTCCTCTCCGCGAAGGTGCTCGGCGAGCACCTCGTCGAGCGCGGCGAGGGGAGCGTCGTCAATATGGCGTCGATTCGAGGGCTCGACGGCGGAGCGGCACAGTCTGCGTACTCGGCGAGCAAGGGCGGCGTCGTCCAGTTCACGAAGGTCCTCGCCGCCGAGTGGGCCCCGAACGTCCGGGTGAACGCGCTCGCGCCCGGCTACGCGAAGACACCGCTCGTCCGCGAGGCGATGGCGGACGAGGAGTGGTACGAGGAGATGCGAGACGGTCACCTCCTCGATCGCTTCGCCGACCCGGAGGAGGTCGCGGGCGCCGCCGTCTTCCTCGTCTCCGACGCCGCCTCCTTCGTCACGGGCGCGACGCTCCCCGTTGATGGCGGGTGGACGGCAGTCTGACTCCCCGCCGTGTTCGTCGCGGGTGATCGACCAGCGTAAGAGCTAAGAGCCGCTACTGTGACAATCAGGTTATGCGCTACCAGCAGGTAGCACGAGGATCCGAGAGGTTCCTCGTCGCCGAGACAGATAGCACCTACTATGACCTCACTGCTGCGAAGCCGGAACTCGAGGCGTTTCGCGACCTCGCTCGATCCGCGGCGGTCGCAGACGAGACAATTGACGATCTCGCTCGCGGCGCGCTCGACGACGCCCCCGAGATCGACGCTGAGACGGTTCGCAACGGCCGTCAGATCCCCGTGACACCCGAGGAAGTGTGGGCGGCCGGCGTCACCTACGAGATCAGCGAGCAGGCCCGGCAGGCCGAGAGCGACACCCCCGACATGTACGTCGATGTCTACGACGCCGAGCGTCCCGAGGTGTTCTTCAAAGCGACGCCCTCGCGTACCGTCGGCCCCGGCGAGGACATCGGCGTTCGTGCTGACTCGAACTGGAACGTCCCCGAGCCCGAGCTCGGCATCGTCCTCTATCGGGGCGACGCGATCGGCTACACGGTCGGTAACGACGTCTCGAGCCGCGACATCGAGGGCGAGAACCCGCTCTACCTCCCGCAGGCGAAGGTGTACGACCGCTGTTGCTCGCTCGGCCCCTGCGTCGTCAGCACCGACGACATCGACGACCCGCACGAGCTCGCGATGTCGATGTCGATCACGCGCGACGGCGAAGAAGTCTACACCGGCGAGACCTCGACCAACGAGCTGGTCCGGACCTGCGAAGAGCTCGCCGACTACTACACGCGGCACAACGCTGTCCCCGAACTCGCGGTCCTTCTCACCGGGACATCCATCGTCCCGAGTGATGACTTCGACCTCACCGAGGGGGACGTCGTGTCTATCGACATCGAAGGGATCGGAACACTCACGAACGGCGTTCGGACGGTCTGAGCGGCTCACGAGCGAATCGCGGAGGAGAAAACGAGACGATACCGACGCGGGCGCGACGCCCGGTCGCGTCAGTAGTTTTCGTAGACGGTCTTGGAGATCGTGTAGAAGTCGAGACCGGCGTCGCCCTGCTCGCGCCACGTCTCGCTGGAGGAGTTCTTGAACCCACCGAATGGCACATGGAGTTCGAGGCCGGTCGTCGCCTCGTTGATCTTCACGACGCCGGCTTCGACGTCGCGCTTGAAGCGGTTGATCTCGGAGTGGTCGTTCGAGACGAGGCTCGCTGCGAGCCCGTACTCGACGTCGTTACAGACCTCGAGGGCCTCCTCGTAGTCCGCGACAGGGATGACCGCGAGGACGGGACCGAACACCTCTTCCTGAGCGATCCGCATGTCGTTCTGAACGTCGGTGAACACCGTAGGCTCGACGTAGAAGCCGTCGTCGAGGTGGTCGCCCTCGGGCTCGCCGCCGCCGGCAACGAGGGTCGCGCCCTCCTCCTCGGCGATGTCGATGTACTCGAGGGTTCCCTCGAGCTCGGATTCGGTGACCTGCGGGCCCATGTCGTACTCATCGCCGGGCCCGATCTCGATAGACTCCGCACGCCCGGTAATCGCGTCGACGAAATCGTCGTAGACGTCTTCGTGGACGATCGCGCGTGAAGTCGCGGTACAAGCCTGACCAGTGACGCCGAACGCGCCGCCGGCGACGATGTCCGCGGCTTCGTCGACGTCCGCCGAGTCCATGACCAGCGTCGGGTTCTTCCCACCCATCTCCATCTGAACGCGCTTTTGGTCCTCGGTCGCCTGATCGTACACCATGTTTCCAACCTGACTACTACCGGTGAAGGAGACGGCGTCCACGGCGTCGTTCGTGGCGAACTCGGTGCCGACCTCGCTCCCGGGGCCGGTGACGAGGTTCACGGCGCCGTCGGGAATACCGGCTTCGTCGAGGGCCTCGACGATGGCGTGTGCGGGACCGGGTGCGACGGACGCGGGCTTGAGGAGGACGGCGTTCCCGGCGGCGAGCGCGGGTGCCATCTTCCACGCGGGGATCGCGATGGGGTAGTTCCACGGCGTGATGAGGGAGACGACGCCGACGGGCTCGTCTACCGTGTAGAGGTTGGTATTCTGGCCGCTGGAGGACTTGACATCGCCGCCCATGTCGTGGGTCTTCCCGGCGTAGTAGTGGAAGATGTCAATCGCGCGCTGGACTTCGCCGCCGGCCTCGGCATGGGTCTTCCCCTCCTCGTCGGTGAGGAGCTCAGTGAGCTCCTGCTTGCGATCGGCGAGAATATCGCCGGCCTCGCGAAGGATGTCACCGCGCTCGGGCGCGGGCGTCGCACCCCAGTCGTCGGCCGCGGCGGCCGCGGCGTCCGCGGCTGTGGCAGCGTCCTCTGCGCCCGAGTTCTGATACGTGTACACGACCTCGCTGGGGTCAGCGGGGTTGACGACATCGACCGTCTCGCCCGTGTCTGCCGTCGTCCACTCTCCGCCGACGTAGTTCTGGCGTGTGTCTGCCATACATGTGAACGTTCGGCGTCCGGGTAAAGGGGTCTTTCGGTCTCGGCAGGGTCACGCGGTATCACCCCGTATGCAACGTTACTCGTAGACGTGGCGGCTGCCCGTGGCGTTCGCTTCGATGTAGTCCCAGTCGTACTCGACGCCGAGGCCGGCACCGTGGGGGACGGAGACGGTGCCATCATCGTCGATGGTGTCGAACTGGTCCTCGTAGTCGCCGGCGTAGACCGGGGGCGTCGTGTTCGCCGCGTTCGGGTGGACAAGCGCCATCTCGTAGTAGTTCGCGTTGCGGGTGGCGGCGATGCAGTGGCGCTGGGCGGGCCCGGGGGCGTGGAACTCCGTATCGATCCCGAAGCCCTCCGCGACGCGCGCGATCTTGATTGCGCCCGTGATCCCGCCGTCGTACTCGGGGTCCGCGCGCAGGAAGTCCGTCGACTCGCTCGCCGCGAAATCCGACTTCACCTCGAGCCCGCGCACATGCTCCGTCTGGAGGATCGGCGTGTCGAGCTTCTGGCGGAGCTTCCGGTGAGCGTGTTGGCTGATCCCCGCGTCGCGGAACGGGTCCTCGTACCAGAAGAACCCCTCCTCGTCGAGCGCGCGGCCGAGCTTGAGGGCGTCCGCGAACGTTTCAAGTTCGCACGCCGGGTCGTGCATCAGGTCCATCTCGTCGCCGACGGCCTCGCCGACCGCGTGCACGGCGTCGATCTCGCGCGTGAGATCACGCGAGGCGTCGCCGCCACCCCAACCGTGGATCTTGAAACCCGAGTAACCCGCATCGCGGGCCTCCTCAGCGAAGTCCGCGAACGCCGTCGGGGAGTCGAGGCCGCCGTGCTCGTCGCCGTGATAGGTCGACGCGTAGGCGGGAATACGCTCGCGATAGGTGCCGAGCAGCTCGTGAATGGGCGCGTCGTAGTACTTGCCGGCGAAGTCCCAGAGTGCGATGTCGACGGGTCCGATACCCATCCGGTCGTACTTACGGAGCGCGCGTTTGATCTCGCTCCAATGCTTCTCGCGTTCGAGCGGGTTTTTCCCGACGAGGTAGTCCGCGAACATGTTCACCTGCGCCGCGCCCGGCGAGTTCCCGCCGACGTACTCGCCGGTGATCCCCTCATCGGTGTGGACGCGGAGCGCGAACAGTTTCCGCGTCGTCGTCTCGCCGGGTTCGTAGACGAGATTGAAGCCGTGCTCGTCCGTTCCGACGTCATCGAGCTCGTAGCTGAACTCGGTACTCTCGATCCGAGTGATTTCGGGTGCCATACCGGATGCGACCCACGGCGAGAGTATAAAGCTTGGTAGCCCCGCCCGGGTTCAGACCGACGTGACGTCGTGTTCGAGCGTCCCAACCCCCTCGACTTCGACCTCGACGTGGTCGCCGTCGGCGAGCGGGCCGACGCCCGCGGGGGTCCCGGTGATGATCACGTCGCCTTCTTCGAGCGTCATGTACCGCGTGATCTCCGCGATCAACTCGGGGACGGAGAAGATGAACTCGGAGATCGAGGAGTCCTGCCTGGTTTCGCCGTTCACGCGCAGCTTGACCGCGGCGTCCTCGGGTACGTGTTCGGGGTCGGCAACGACCGGGCCGATCGGACACGCCCCATCGAAGGCTTTCCCGCGGATCCAGTTCTGCTCGACGCGCTGATCGTCGCGATTCGAGATGTCGTCCGCGCAGGTGTAGCCCGCGACAACGTCCATCGCATCCGCCTCACTGACGTTTCGACACTGCTCGCCGATGACGATGCCGAGTTCGACCTCGTGCTCGACGGTCTCCTTCCCGGAGGGGAGCGTGACGGTGTCGCCGTGGCCCGCGACCGCGTTCGGCGGCTTCAGGAACAGGAGCGGTCGCTCGGGGAGATCCATACCCTCCTCCTCGGCGTGTCGCTCGTAGTTCAGGCCGACACAGACGATCTTTGTCGGGTCACACGGGGGGAGTACGTCGACCTCGTCGAGGGCGTACTCCCGTCCGCCGAAGGCAACGTGGTCATCATGGTACTCTCCCTGTCGCACTGCGCCTGCTGGATCGCGGAATCGAACGTGTCGCATATCGGCACCCACAATTCCGACCGATAAAAGCGTTCTGCAGGCCGGTCAATCTCAATCCGTTCCGACGGCTTCATTGAATCCGCAGAGGGCGACGGGATTCACTGTTTCACGGCTTGTTCGACGTTGTAGACTGCGGCGGCGAGCACAATTTCACGAAACTGGCGATACCACGCTCGCGCTCGGACGGCGGAGCCGTAC
>NZ_BAAABL010000076.1:0-12985 GCF_039520965.1 Halarchaeum salinum | reverse complement strand
TCTGAGGCCGTCCTGACACGCTCGATGCATCTGTGCTCTCGCACGAGGATCTGGGTCGGTCTCCAGCCACGACTGGAGACCGACGAACATCTGCTTGAGATACCGGTACACCGGTTCTGCCTCCTCGTGGTCACTAGCAACGTCTTCAGCCTCCCGGAGAAGATGTGCCCAGCACCGCTGAAGCGTACTGCTGAACGCTGGATACGCCGTCCACCCATCACAGATGACCGTTCCCGCGAAGTCCTCGCCAAGGACTTCCGCGGGAACATCACTCCCACGACTCTCTCTGACCGCGTACAGCGTATGCTCGTCCGTCCGAAACGTCCAGATCCACGCTTGGTCACCGTCACGCTTGATGCCGGTTTCGTCAACGTGGACGATTTCAGCCTCCTGAATCTCTCGACGGATCTGCTCGTACTCACAGCGACCGGCGCGCGCAGCGCGCTCGGTCGCGTGCCACGCGGATGCACCTGAGAGTTCGAGTCCGTGAAGTTGCTCGAAGCGGTCCGTGATTTTCCGGTAGGGAAGGCGGTGATCGTACCGTGACAGGGCAGATTGCGCGATGACGTTCACCCCGAACTGCCCCTCATCGGGGCAGTCGGGGTGAGTCGCAACCGTCTCAGTTCCACAGGAGTCGCATTGGTAGCGGTGTCGGTTGTACTGGGTGACTTCTGGTGGCTGTGGATCCGGGACTTCCTCGACGAGTCGGGGGCTGACGCCCACCGACTCGTCGAAGTGGTCGCCACACTCGGGACAACAGTCAGAGGTGACCTCGATTTCTTCATCAGGATTGGGCGGAGAGCGCCACTCCGGGTTGTGACCGTCCTTTCGACCGGGAGTACCACCATCAGTTCGGACATCGTCGTCTTCGTCGTCCTGCGAGGTCGGGGACTCGTCGGTCCCCGACCGTCGCTTACTGGGTGGAGTGTGTGGATTCTCGTACTTCCGGAGACGTGTTTCGAGTTCTTCGATCCGCTCTTGCTGCTCTTCGATCCGTTCGTTCTGTTCCTCGATCCGCTTGTCCTTCTGGGCAATCTTCTCTTCCAGCTCGTCGATTCGCTCCTCCATCTGGAGAAACCGCGAGAGGAGTTCGTCCTTGGAGAGATCGTCCCAGCTCATCGATTCCACCTCGAAACGACGACAGCAGGGCCGACGGGATGGTCTCCGGGCAGCGGAGACCATCCCTGAGAATGTAGACTGACTCCCTGCTGACAGACCATGTATCTGTCACAGGCCACCACCTACGAGACAGTGACGAAATCAGACGGGGCTAAACACGTACGATTGGATATATGGGGCTTTTGAACGAGAGTTCGTTATGGATTTAGACGAACATTTTTATATAGACCTGGCTTATCCATGGTCACAGATCGCATGGAAGGCGACGCTGTAATTGATCCATGAATATCGACGATATCGCGGACTCTCACACTAACCAGGCTAGTCCGGGCGAGCGATTCCGCGACAACTGGCTTGACGATCTTCCGCAGGGCCAGTGGCCCTCGTATATCGACGAAAGCGCACAGCTGGTTGCTGACGGCATCTTCATCGGAGACACCGACCTTACGTCGGGGGACTTTGCGTTCGAGACCGGCCAGTACTATCGTCGCGGACTCTCAGCGAGCGCTGATATTGACCATCGAGAGACCAGCCTCCCACTTGGCAATTATCGTGCGAGCCAGATTGGGAAAGTTGCGTGGACGTTCAACAAGCTCCGGGAAGAGCTTCGCACCGCCAAGCATACGGATTTCGAGAACTCGAGTCGAGCGATCGAGGCCGCGATCAATAAGGCGCTCGTCGAGCGTGTCGAACGCGGCGACGTCGCGCCCGAGGACTTGGAAACGATTCGTCTGCCGGACAGCGCAACGGTCAGCACGCTCGTTTCGGAGGTGTTCTGTCGGCCGCGAAGCACAGAGTATGTGGACATCCTTCTGGATACGGTTTCGGAGAGTGCTGCGGACGGACTCCTAAACCGGATTGAGGAACCGCGGATGGTAACGCCGCTCTGGGACCATCAGCGTGCGGCCCTTGACGAATGGCTCGCACACGACTGTCGTGGCTACGTCGATATGGCGACGGCGACCGGGAAGACCTTCCTGGGGCTCGCCGCGATTGCGCATCACTTCGGCACGCTTCACCCGAATGACCGCGACCTCACCGACACCCGTGTGCAGTCGAGTGACGACGGGCGGGCAACTGTTGTCATCGTCGCGCATCGTGACCTCATCCTCGATCAGTGGAAACGTGAGTTCGATACACACCTCAACATCCCCGAGCAGAGCACGACCAACCCGGGAGAGCACACAGCGCACTTCGAATGGGGGGACGTCCACTTCTGGGCGCCAAGCCGCCTCAAGAACGCGGACATCTTGGACAAAGCGATCGATTTAGTCGTCCTCGACGAGACCCATCATTACCTCGGCAGTTCCGGGTTTGGATCGCTCCTCGACGCTCTCAACGGCGACCTGCTCGCGCTCTCCGGTTCGCTTGACGAGACAAACGAGCGCACGCTCGAACGCCGGGACATCCCGAAGCTCTTCGAGTTCACCATTCAGGACGGGCAGCGCGCCGGCGTCATCCCACAATGCGATTGGGACGTCGTCGTCACACCCTATGAGAACCAGGCGAATCTCGCGGACGTCACCGAACGCTGCCGGCGGGGAATGGAGCGCTACGCCAACGGAGTCGATGTGCCAGATGCGATCGACGGCGAGACGAATACCGTCAGGATCGAGAACCTCTCAGATGCACGGTCGCTCGCTCAATCAACGATCGGCCGCGAATTGAAGGAGCAGGACGAGGCATTCCGCGAGTTCGCATCCGCGGTGATGGCACGACAACTCACCAGGTACAACCTCTCACCGGACCTTTCGACGGTCGTCCACCTCGTCCTTGATAACGTTGACCAGCACAAATGCGTCGTCCTGCTTGAGACTGACGAGGAAATCAAGCACGTGGCAAGCAAGCTGAAGGGCCAGCTTGGGGACGCTTACGAGTCGCTGGTGACCGTCTTCGACGACGACACCGACCTCTCCGCGGTCGAGGCGTTCGATCAAGATCAGGAGCACGGCGCCATTATCGGCGTCGCTCGCACACTCGGCGAGGGGGTGGATATCGAAACCGCTGACGTCTGCATAAATCGTGGCCGCGGTCGATTGAGTCGCTCGCTCGTCCAGCGAATGGGTCGCATCCTCCGCAACCCGGACGGCCAGAAGCACGCACACTTCTACCACGTTGCGGGTATCCCGACACGCGACGACGCGCTCATGGCGGACGAAGATGGTGTCACCTTCCTAGAGACGGCGAGCCAACTCCTTGACTGGGGGGAGGGATTCGACGCACGGCCAGTATTTGACGTCGACGCCGAAGCCGGACTAAACGAGCACGATCTCGCGTCCCTTGAGCGCTCAGGCGCGGACGCTATCGAAGACTGGTATCCAGACCACTACAACTACCCAAGCGACGACGGTGTCCACGACTACCTTAAAACACTGATATCTGAGATTCAGGAACAGGACGGATCGACTCTCCTCGCGATCGAACGCCCGACGCGTGATACGGGGAGCGAGGACGTAGGTGTGGAGGAAGTCGACCCCATTGGCGAACCGCTTGACGAGGATGTGCAGTTCGTCGCTGCCGACGGGGGCGGAATCGAACTCGCCGACTGGCTCTACGCGCTCGTCGACGCGGCAAGCGACGATACCGAGCAGTTCGTTGAAGAGGCAGTACGGGAGTATGCCCAAACGACGTTCGCGTACCCGGACGAGGACGCCATCCCTGACGCGGACGGGGTGGAGACGATCTCCCTGAACCCCGCACTTGATGCATTGCTCACCGCGTACGTTGAGGACGGATCGAAGACTGCCACCGTCCACGCTGCCGTCGGGAAGTTGCTCTCGGCAGAGAACGTCGCGTCTCTGACCGACACAGACCAACCGTTATCGGACGATGAAATAGAAATGAAACTCACAGCACTCGTAGAGCATGCATAGGACACCGATTCTGAATGCTAGCCACCGATGATTGAGGAGAAGTTCGTCGGACAGATCAACACGCCCGCCGATCGGAAGAAGCTTCGCTGGCTTGCGCCACCGATCGTTCTTGCGTTCGTGTTGCTTGGGATGTCGATTGACGCAGCAAATGGAGTGCTGACCGATACCGGAGCAGCCGCAGGTGTATTTGTCGGAACCCCCGTTGCGGCAGCAGTCGTAAAGTACGCGCTTAGCGTTCGTACTAAACGCCGCTTCGGGATACCGCTCGAAGAGAACTACCAGGACACCAGTACGGTCGGACTCTGGTTTCTCATTCTCTTCGTAGAGACGTTGATGTGCGGCATCGTTGGTCTCCTTCTCTATCTCCCAGCAGGACTATTCCTCGTGGTTCTTGCAGGTATTGGCTCTCTGGTTTTTGGCTTGCCTACTATTGGAACAGAGGTGCTCGTCGTTCCCGCACTGGTTTTAAGCGGGCTGATCACGAGCACGGTTCTTCCGGTGTGGCTCTCAGACGATGACAAGTGGGACGCATGGGATTCGACGCAAAGTAACCAAGCTGTGACCGTCGAACCGGAGACAGCATCCTCCGACGCAGACGCCAATACGGACGCAGTTGACACCGTCGACACAGAGCGTGACCGTGTTGAGGCACTCCGTGATTCCCTCGATGCTGCAGAGAGTGAGATTGAAGAGGAGCACTTCGAACCTGCCCAGGATCGTCTCGATCAGGTCGAATCGAAGCTTTCCGCAGTAGCGAACCACACGATTAGGACTGAACTCGCTGATGAGGTAGAGACCCAGCGCACCCGACTGCTCCAAGCGAGAGCGAGTAGGCATAAGGCAGACGCGAAAACTGCTCTCAAACGAGGGAATGTCGACCAAGCTGAATCAGCACTCAGCGCGCTTGACGACGCTATCAACGACCTCGAAGAGAGAGACGCGAATACGGCGCCCCTTCATTCAGAGCGTGACAATCTCCGAAAACGCCTCAAGTCGATTCGCGAGGAAGAGGCTGAGAACGAAGCAAAGAAGCGTGTCGTCGGTATGCTCGGATCACTCGGTTCTGCATGCTCCCAGATTGAAGACCTGATCGACGACGGGGAATACGAGCAAGCACTCACGCGCGCGGAGAGCGCACTTGAGACGGCCGAGAAGGCCGAACGGCTGAACGAGACACATGGGTTCGGCTACGACGAGCGACTCGATGAGGTCCAATCCGAGATTGAAGAGTACCAGCAGGTTCTCGACTCGAGACAGTCCGAAATCGAGGAAGCCCGCACACACTACGAGACGGTACGGGACGCGCTCAAAGAGGGCGAGGTTGAGCACGCTAAACGTGTATGGAACACAGTCGAACCATCGGTTGCTGAGACGGTTACAGTCCCAGGACGGACTGACAGTATTGCGGGTGTCCTTCGAGAACAGGCTGAACGGCGATGTAGCGATCTACAGGGCGAAGCGAAGCGGAACCGGTCTATCGCGCGGTCGCTTCTTAACGACGGTGACTACGACGAGGCGTGGACGCAGGCGGCCAATGGAGTTGAGCGCTGCCGAGACATCCAGACCCTCCAGCAGACGTTCGACATCGACGAATAGTAGTTCACAGAAGTTTTGGGTACTCCACGTGCCAGAGATAAGGTAGAGATCCGTTCTTCGACTGAGTCCTCATCCCAGTTCACCCAGAAGTTTCGTTGATCACTACGTCGAAGTCGATGACCTACGAGTATCTCTCGAGGACCTGAAAGGGACAGCAGATGAATCCCGTTCACTTCTCGATGACGTCAACGACCAACAGCAGGCTGTCGAGCGCGCCCTGCAGTCACACGAATACGACACGGCTGCGGACGCGCTTGCAGAGCTTGAGACGCAAATCGAGGCACTCAAACAGAGCGCAGTTAGTGACGACGTAGTTACCGACTATCGAACGACAGCGAACGAGCTGGAGCAGGAACTCGCCACAGCGCGCGCCGATGCGCGCGTCACTGGCCTGCTCGGGTCGGCGATGTCGTCACACTCGAAGGCAGCAACACTCTTGGCCGACGGGAAGCACGAGCAGGCGTCTCGTCGCCTCGAATCGGCACGAGAGTCACTCGACGAAGCGGCTACACTCAACGACGACTACTCTCTCGGGCGAGCGGCATCGATTCAGGAGAAACGCGAAACAATAACTGAACGGCTCAATGAGGCGGCACAGCAGCCCCGTGAAGAGCTGGAGGAGCGGCTGGCGACTGCTGAAGCGGCGGTTAAGCGCGGTATCACCGCACGGAGCGCTGATGATTACGAGACTGCTGTCGAGGCGTTCCGTGACGCATACGACGCCTACCAGTCGATGCACGACCATGCGACCAAGTACGATCTCGATGCCACGTGGGAAGTCGAACAGCGGGAGTCGATGGTCGCTGAGTATCTCGACGTCGCGGAGGCAGAACTCGATGAGCGGCAGCAGACGATCCGCGACAGCCTCGGTCAAGTGCTCGATGACGCGGAGGCAACACTCGTTCGGGCTGAACAGTACAACGAAGTCGACGACCAGGTTTCAGCCCGCGAATCGCTCGACGGGGCGAGGAGGGCACTCGACGACGCCGCGCAGTTAGTTGAAACCGACCTTGCGGCGACCACTCAAGAGGATCGATACAGCACTCTCGAGACACGGGCGCAGACGCTCGCGTCGAAACTCCCCGAAGAGACGGTGAACGAATACCGTGATCGTGACCTTATCGACGCGTTGCAGCGTCTCACAACCAAGCTTGATGAATCCCCTCGTCCGGAGTTCATCAACAAATACGGGGACTATCCCGCAGATGCCTATCTCGAGTCGTTCGGATCATGGACCGATGCGCTCGCCGCCGCGAACCTCGATCCGATCGACGAGGCTGCTCGCGAACGCCGCAAATACTCACGCGTCGAAGTCCTTGACGCATTGGTTGCCCTTACTGACGAACTGGGACAGCCACCCTCGCGGACGGAGATGAATCGAAAGGGAGCGGTTTCTTCGACGACCGTCGCAAACCGATTTGCCGACTGGGAGACGGCCATCGAGTTCGCTGAAAACGTAAGCGAAAATGCCACGGATGAGGATGCCACCACTGCAAAGCGCCATGGGGAGACGGACCCGACAGCGGACGACAATAGCGAGTCTGATGAGACGGAAACTGAAGGTGGGATTCTCGGGCAGATCGAAGACGAACTTAGCGGCCTATGACCTTCTCGCCCGCCAATCACGCCGGGATTCTCCCCCCAGCTGAAGCCGGAAGAGGGGGTTCAGTCTCGATGCTTTGAGTGGGGATGTTCTGTACTGAAACGCGACGCAGAAGTCACTCCCGGGGATGTTCGTCGAGATAGTTGAGGAGCTCTTGGATATTGCTGTTCCGGAAGTGTTCCGTCAGCTGGAGAGCGCGTGGGTCCCGTGGGAGAACGGTTCCACGTCCATACGCATCGATTGCGTCTTCGATGACGTCGCGATAGTTTGTGCTCGCGACGTAGCCGAGGATGTGGTCATAGTTGTCACCGTACTCCTCGAGGTACTGTTCAAGACGTTCCGTGATCAGCTCACGCTGTCTATCGTCCTCGTCGGCGAGGACGTACTCGTAGCCCATGACTGGTTCTTCGAGCTCCTTTTCTTGGGGAACCGGGCCGTACATCCCGGAGATTGTGACTTTGTGGACGCGCTCACGTCGCGGGCCGAGCTTATCCATGAGGACAGAGTGCGTCCGTGAGTCGCTGTAGGGTTTCTCTTGGCTACACGGAATGAGGAGGAGGACGTTTTTGTCTTCGGGTGGCTCGTAGGATTGGGTGAGAATATTGAAGCTATTCGGGCCATATTTCAACGAAATGCTGCGGGCTTCTGTTCCCTCGACACCGCCCCCCCACTGGGAGAGCTGTGTTTGGTCGCTCTTGAGCGCGGGGCCGACGAGCAGATCATGTGCGTTACGGGCTTCCAGATCACGGCGAAGTTGTTTGTTTCGGACTTGAGCCTGCTTTAGCCCTTTTTTGATGTCGGAGTCATCGCGTGCAAACTGGCAGACGTAGTCGAGGAGTGTTCCATCCGAGATTGCTTCGCGAACGGCGGTGAGTTCTGCGTTGTAAACCTCGAAGTTGTGGCGGGCAAGCATCGCGTAATAGTCGCTCTTGATCAATTCTCCGCGGTCTCTAGCTGCTAACGTCTCCTTACGTGACCGATCGCGTGAGAGTTCTTTCTGAAGAGTCTGATAGTCAGCGACGCCATTGGCACTGCAGAGGGGACAATTGTCGAGCGTACACGGAAACTCCCCATCCTCAAGATACGGTTCGAGGTCGTCGAGTTTCACGTGATCCCAGACATCGGGTACGAGGTACTTCTTGTACATCGCGGTCTGCATGTGGCTCGAACAGTCGAAAGAGTCCGCCCCGAGCAGCGAGAGTAGTCCGACCTGTTTGCCGCCGACGCCGAAGACGTGTAGACCGACCTCATCGGCAACCCGATTCGGGATCGCGTCCCGTGCTCCTTGCACGATGTCGACGAGAACGTCGACGCTACTGCGGAGCGGAACGAGTGACCCGATTGCGAATCCCTCGAAAGACTGCGTGACTTCCTCGGATTCGATTCGATCGAGGAAGTTTGCGACGTACCAGTTGACCGTCTCATAGTCGTGACCGTGCAGGGCAACATAGACGCCAGGTAAATCGTCGTCAGTCTCCCGATCGAGGAGACGCTGGCGCGCGCTTTCATTCAGAAGCGACTCCTCGTCCATCTGCGACGGATCTTCGAGGAGGGTGAGGCACTCGACGGCGCTATCAATGCTCCGTTCCATACGCTCGACTTTCTCCTCTTCGTTGAGCTTCGGCGGGATCGGATAATCAAGTGTCGCGATAATGTCTGCGCCGAAGTCCATCTGTAGTCCGAGGATACTCTCCGGGTTCGTGTAGATCCCCCACTCATTCTTGGCACCACCCTCCGTGGGTGCGGCACCGAACGTATCGGAGTTCATGAGCTTGAAGCCCCCAGAGTCGATGAAGACAGGCGCGTCGAGATCGTCAAATCTGTCGTGGAAGGATTCCTGCCGCCAGAAATTATTAAGGTTGTCAGGTGAGACACCGTAATCAGTGAAACTCATCGCTTGGAACATTACACCCTGAAGGTGGTCACGGGAGATGAGTTGCTCACGCATCCGGCGCCAGACTCCACCGGATTCGACTGTCGTCCCACCAATCATATTTATAACAGGAAAGAGGGCAGGGGTGTCGACAGGCCCGTTTGGAACATCGAGTGTCCCGAGGCGCCCGTATCCGTCTTCTTCGGTGTTCTCAACCCGGAACTCAGCCATCAGTTGTAGTCGCTATTATCGGGGCGAGGATAGAGGCTTCGTTTGCTTGCCGAAGGACGCGGGTTCCGTGAGCATGCTCGTGTAGCTAGCTCTGAAGACAACAGAGGACTTATGTTTGGGCGACCGAATAACGAGATATGCCCAATCTACTGCTCCAATCCTGCTCAGCGTCTAAGCGGGAAGTCGGCACAGCGACGCCGGCATTCGATTTATATACGGGGTACTTCTATAAAATCTTGAAGAAGGCAATTAGAGAGGAGGAAATCCGATCAGACGTGGACATCTCTATATTATCAGCGAAATATGGACTAGTAGACCGGGACGACGAGATTGACTATTATGATCAGCGAATGGACACCGCGCGTGCCCAAGAACTGAACGACAGTGTCCTGAACGAGATTGAAAAGCGAGCAGAGAAGACAGATTACGATCGAATCGTCGTCAACATGGGTGAGACATACCGGAGTGCAATTACAGGGTTAAGCGATCGGGTAGACACACCCATCGTCGCGATTGAAGGCGGCGGCATTGGGGAGAAAGGACACAGACTTTACGAATTTATCCGCGGTGATGACTCAGTTGTGACGGAGTTGAATGATGTCTGAGCAGCAATCGAGGCGGCATGGAAACTCTACCTCTCCCCTCAAAGTGACGCATACAGCAGGAGACGCTCGACGAGGACAGATCGAGTTCGACAATACAACACTCGAAACACCGAACCTCTTCCCCGTAATTAACTTCTACGCGGGCGGCACGTCGAATTCACTATATGGTGGCGGAGTACATCGCACGATTAAGGAGTTCATGGTCGGCCACGGAGATATCGGTGGTGGCGACTATAGCGAGTATTTCGACTGTGTGATGACGTCCGTCTCCTCACTCACGGACTATAATATCACGCACGAACGGTACCAAGACTATACGGCAGCGCCGATCCGGGAGCGTGACGTGTTCGAAGGGTTCGACGGGACGCTCTTCATCGACTCCGGCGGCTACAAGTTCCTCGGTGATTACGAGCTCGACGGCAGCGACTTCGAAGTCGACATCGACCAGACGAAGATTTACGAGATCCAGCAGAAGCTCGGCGGGGACATCTTCGTCAATCTCGACCGACCGATCGCACCCGACGACAGCTACGAGGAACGCGTGGAGAAAGCCGAGAGGACCGCCGAATACGTCGCGGAATTCCTTCGGGTGTCCGACCAGACGGAGAGCCTGCGCTATCTGACGCTTCACGGCTATAATTACGCGATGCTCGAGACATTCCTCGAGGAGATTGACGACGTACTCCCGATTGAATTCGTCCACGACGAGTTCGACGGCGTCGCACTCGGTGGCCTCGTTCCCCTCAAGGATAATAAAGGGAAGCTGATCACCGCCATCCAGGAATGCCGCGCGGTGCTTGACGATTGGGGGTTTGACGACTTGCCCCTCCACGTGCTCGGCATCTCGTCGAGCGCGATCCCATTACTCGTCGCGGTTGGTGCCGACACGTTCGACTCATCATCCTATCTGCACTCCGCGATCAACGGGAAGTACCTCACCTCTCTTCTCGGCTCACAGCCACTCAACGAGACATCGTTCGAAAGCTGTGACTGCCCCGTGTGCACCGATCCCGAGCTCGTCAGTAGAATGAAGGGGAACGTAGAATACCAGAAAGACAAGCTCGGGCCCGTCGCAATGCACAACCTCATCGTGCAGAAGCGGGAAGTGCGCCGTCTCAGAGAACGGATCGAACGGCCCGGGTCGGACGGACTCGTCGAATATTTGGAGTCTGAGCTCGGATCCACAAAGTCAATGCGGACGTTCGCACATCGTGTCGTCAACGAATCACTCGGAGGATACTTCTAATGCAGCAAACCAAGACACCGAAAGTAAACGAGGTCAACGAATTCCTGGAGATTGCGAGCGACTTTGAGGATCCGCTTGAGGTCATCCGTGAATCGCTCTCAAACAGCTACGATGCAAACGCGTCCGAAGTCTACATCGAAATCAACCAGGGGTACGAAGGCTCCGAGATTATTATCGAGGACGACGGCGACGGGATGAGTAGCGAGAACCTTGAGTCGTTCTTCGATCTTGGTAACTCCACAAAGCGGGGTAAAGGAGACCAGTCAATCGGATACAAGGGCCACGGGACGAAGATTTTCTACAAGAGTGATCGGATCGAGGTCAACACCGCGTCTGAGGGCATCAATCGTCGCGCGACAATGGAACACCCATGGCAGAAGCTCAACGACGGTGTCCTGCCGGAATACGACGTGACGGAAACCAAGACCCGAGAAGAGAATCAAGGCACCCGAATCAAGATTGTCGGCTTCAAGTCGGGGCGTGGGTTCGAGCCGACGACGCTCACGTACAACAAGATTGCTCACTATCTGAAGTGGAAGACACTCGCCGGTTCGACCGCACACTTCTTCGAAGACGACTTCGACGAGATGGAGATTACGGTCAGTCTCGGGGAGTCCATCGACGACGAGCGCGACAAACTCGTGACGAACAACAAGCTCGAATTCCCCGACGAACAGCTCGAACCAAGCGATGGACAGTTCCCAGAGGCACGGATGTGCAAGCACTACGAGCCCCGGGAGCTCGAGGTTACCACCGATAGTGGTGAAACGACAACCGTCCAAATTGTCGGGATGGTCGGTGGGAAAGAAGCGCGCGACGAGCTACCGACATACGGCCGGCATTCCGCCCAGTTCGGGATCTGGCTCGCAAAAGACCACATCAAAGTCGAGCGGTTGAACGAGGCAATCTCTCACGACAACGAATTTATCCACTTTCTCTTCGTCGCGAACTCACAGGATATCGAGCTTTCGGCGAATCGTGAGAAGATCCGAAACAAGTCGAGTCCGATCTATCAAGCGATCGAGGAGCAACTGAGCTACTATCTCTCGAAGATCACAAGTGACCCCTGGTTCAAGCAGTACCTCGAGCAACGTCGGATCGCCGAGCTGAATCGGAAGGCGAAATCCCAGCAGAACTCCATCGAAGATCGGGTCGAACAGGTCGCGGAACACGACAATATTGAGCCGTCGAACAAGGCGGAGGTTGTGCTGGCCCTTGAGCAGTCGAATCGCTTCGGCGCGAAACCCACGATCACGGTCAAGGATTTCGGCCCAGGAGAGGACGTGAATTCGGTCGTCGAGCAGAGTGGCAATCTCTACGGTTGCTCTGTCCATCAACAACTGACCGACCACTTCGAGGAAGACAAGCCACTCGAGAGCGTCTCGAAGATTATCTGCTGGTCGATCGGTGATCGGGACCAGTTACGGCAGCTTGAGCGCCAAGGATACCATAACGAAGAAGTCTCATTCGACCTTGAGAACAATCGAATCGAGTATGGGACGGGGAGTACACGAGTGATACACGTCATTCAGGTTTCATCTCGGATCAAGCGGGTCGACCAAGAGATTGACCAGGCATCGCTCGACTAGGGACTCGATTAGAAGACAGACGAGAAATCAGCGGTTAACCGAGTAGAGCGAGAATATAAGTTCTATGTACGTGTTTACCCCGAGGTCTCAACAACCGGCACAGTCTGCTCTCGTGAGATCATTTCGTTGTCGTGGACAACCCGCGTAAGTTCCTCGTATGGGTTGCGTCCCTGCTGGCGCCACGTCGCCAGCAGGGACAAGATCGTCTCGTGAACGAACATGCCACGGTCGTTCCGGAGTGTTCCGATGA
>NZ_BAAABL010000075.1:0-11575 GCF_039520965.1 Halarchaeum salinum | reverse complement strand
GTGTACGGCGCTTTCAATTCGTTAGAGCTGATTCAGCAAACCATGAGAACTCTTCTATGACACCCTCATATAATTCAATTAAGCCACAGTACGCTTTCTGAGAGGTTTTTCAGAGGAAGATGATGGATACCATTCGGAAGGCGTTGAATCGCCTCATATCTACGCTGATGGATTCCTATGGAGAATGAGGGATGTAGGGATACCCCCGAGTGAGGCATTTGGCTTATTCATGGTAGTATACCAGAAGATCCCTAATTTACAAATATATACTTTTCCGCCTTTTTTCTTAACGCACTCTATTCGAGTATATCATACCCTTCAGATGGAGTATAGTTTCGGGATGGGTGAGGCAGGGGAGTTAGGTAGTACCAAAGAGATTAGTGGTAGTCTATCTACATGGTGGCTAATGTCTAATGGCTATCCCCCAGATTGGAATCGGCGTCGGAAGAAAGTCTATCAGAGGGCTGGTTACACTTGTCAGAATTGCGGTCAAAGGGGTGGCCCGAAGGGTAATGCAGAGCTTCATGCTCACCACATCGTTCCAAAGTCGAAAGGTGGTTCTCACTCCCTCAGCAACCTCAAATGCCTCTGTAAGCGGTGCCATAACGCAATACACGGGAATAGACGAGCCCCGATACAACAGTCTAGGGGGATTCGGATAACAAAGAAATATGATGAGAAGTGCGTTGAGGAATATCCTGTTGCAGTAAGAGAAGATTTAGAGGTATATAATTCGATCATATCATTATTTTCCGATTTAGAGGGGGTGATCAATAAGGTTGGGAGACAAGAGAAATCGCGGTCGCCTATGACCAGCGTGGAGAAAACTGATATAGAACGGGATGGGGTGAAGAGGCAGATCGAGTTAATCCGTGATCAAGCCTCAAGTATAAAGGAGGATTATTCAAATATTGAGGGGAAGTCTAGCAATAAAACACATCTCATAAAACAAGTGCTGGAATATATAGATATGTTAGACGATCAGGTGAATAATCTTCTATCTGATTCGTACGCGAGTGAGGGGAGAATTAAACGAAACAGAGAGGAAAGGAATGAATTATTCAAGCAGAAAATATGGACAAATACGGATGATATATTGGGTTCCATTAAGAGGGAAGCGAATCAGGTTAGACGGAGAGCAAAGGGCCCAGTAGGAGAAGATTCCACCAAAATTGGAGACTTACTTAGAGGAGAAAACACATTTATCCAAACCTGTCCGTTCTGTGAATCGGATAATATGGGCCGACCGTTTGAGAACCTCATTCGATGCCAGAGTTGTGAATCAGAATGGGTCTTAGAGGAGGGATCATGGACGAATATAAATGGACCGCCGTGGGCTAAAGGACAATCTCTTTCAGGACCATATTGGACACATATGTCTAATAACGAAGTAGAAATTAAATACCTCCAGGAAATAGAGTCAAAGGTAGGTAATTCCACACCAATATTAGGTATATTGGTTCTTGTTGGTTATATACTGACTATATCCGTATCCATCATGCAGGGCGCAGAAATAGGGGAGGTTATGCCCATAATACTGATCGGTGGGGTAGTGGCGACTATTATTCTCATATCCCTATTTACAATCCTATCAAAGATTGCTCTATGGTGGGTTCCCTCAGAGAATGTAGCAGAGAGCTAGATACTGTTAGCGGTTGTGAAGGTGCTATCCTCTGTCTCTCTATTAGTTGAGTCTCCCATAGTCACTTCCTTTCCACACGCAGTTTTATCCCCATAGACTCGCTTAATGGACATAGCGGCACGAACATAGACCACTATGCTCGAATCGCGGGAGTCTCGAACCCTTCCGTAGAAGGTTGGAGACGGCGAGCCGAAGGCGATGCCCTTAAGCGCCACCGACTGGAAGAAAAGAGCGCGGGCGTTTAGCTCAGCTTGGACAGAGCACTTGGCTTCGGACCAAGACGCCGCGGGTTCAAATCCTGCAACGCCCATGATTTTGCGTCGAGCAACGAGAGTCGCAGCGCCGAGCGACGGCGAGGCGACCGCCTCTTGGAGATTCAGAAACCCGAAGACTGCTGTGAAACCCGAGGCCACGCGCTGGGGACGGCCAGGTCCCTTTTCCCTCGTGATCGGCAACCCGGATACATGAGCGAGGATGACGAACCGGCGTCACTGGACGAGACGCCGAGTGAGGGCACATCGTCGCTGTCGCGACGCGAGTACGTGCTCGGTGCCGGTGGACTCGGCGCGCTCGCACTCGGCGGCGGCGGCCTCTTCGAAGTACTGAACCAGGACGCACCGAGCGGGTCGCGGCCGGATTCGTACATCGTCCAGCAGGGGTATCTACGCTGGGAGGTCGCGCCGCTCTCGCACGACGGACAGACGATTGAGGAGTTCTACAGCTACCAAGCGTCCTCGGCGAACCCCCCGTTCGACCTCGTCAAGCAGCCCGGCGCGTCGCGGCTGTTCGTCTACGACGGGCCGGTGGGCTCGTCGCTCGTCTTCCTCCACGGGGGCCCGACGGCAGACCACGGCGGGACGGCCTTCCTCACGTTCTCCGGGCTCTCGCGCTCGAAGGGCGAGTGGGCGGTCCGGGACGACCCGATGGGGAGCGACGATGACTTCGAGAAGTGGGAGGGTGGCAACGCGAAGGTGAAGTGGCAGTGGGGCGCGGGCGAGACCGACGGAGGCGCGTTCTGGGGCGTCGGCGACGGGAGTTCGACGATCAAGGTCACACCGAAGACGCTCTCGAACGTCGACGCGTGGCGCTTCGTGAGCGACGACGGCGGCACGACGACCACGGTCGACCTCTCGACGGCGAAGCCCGTGAAGATCCGGCCAGCGGAAAAGCGCAGCGTCAAACGCGCGAACGTGGAGATTATGCCGTCAGATGACCCGAACGCCTTCGATCCGTACGAGAAGGGCGACGTCACCGTCGTCATTCGCTCGCCGCCCGAGGGCGCGGACGAGAGCGAGTGGATCGAGCCGAGCGACGCCGATCCCGGTAACTACTCCGTCTACTTCGGGTCGCGGGACTACCTCGCCGGACAGAACGGCGCGTCACCGCAGAAGTACATCCGGCGGGGTGGCGACCTCTACTTGAAGTACAACAGCAAGTCGGCGAACTTCTCGCTCGACTCGGCGTACGGGTTCCTCGTGGGGAAGACCGGCTCGTACACATGGTTCCGTGGGAAAGACACGATTCAGCCCGGCGACTTCGATAACACCGAGACGGGGCCATCGCTCGCCGTCACCGACAAGAACGTGGATCCGTCAGGCGGCGACGCCGAGCACCTCGTGAAGGAGTACGTCGAGTTCACGAACGAAGGTGCTGAAGCGCTCGACATGGGCGGCTACACTGTCGCCGACACCGAGGGGTGGGAGTTCCACTTCCCGAAGACGTTCACGCTCGACGCCGGCGCGTCCGTCCGCCTCCACACCGGGTCGGGCCAGTGGGACGAGGACGATCTCTACTGGGACGTCAACGAACCGGTGTGGGACAACGACGGCGACACGATCACCGTCACAGACGCGGACGGCACCGTCGTCCTGCGACACGGGTACTGACGCTTAGCTACTCGCGTTCACGGCGTCGAGTCGGATGTGAGCGTACTTTGACTTTCTTGCAGATGGGGGAAGAATAATGGAATTTTGCAGGGCGGTGTCGTAGTGGATGTCGACACCACCCTCAACGAGACGGACGTCCCCGACGAGTGCGCCGTGAATGTGGGCAGTTCCGCCGCTCGCCCCCGGAACGATCCGTGCCCCAGATCCGTCACTCGGTCCCGGCCCGTAGATGACGCCAGTGTACTTCGATCCGCCGCCGAGACGCGCCGACGCATTCGGATAAAGGTACGTCCAGAATTGTGTAGCAGGGGGGGAATCGCTTGAGCCATCTCCTACGAGAACATCCCCGCTCCCGCCCATCGAATAATCGCCACTAGTGAAAAGGTTAACACGTCCATCACCGAGAACACGGGCAGTTGATGCTCCAGCTAGGGACACGTTTCCATCAACGACAAGCGTAATATCGCCATCCGTCGTATTCAGCCGAAGTTCTTCATCGTCCCCCATAGACAGCTCGTCGAGATAATACGTTCCGTGAGAGAGATTGCACTCGGCGTCATTCCCGTCATCGTCAACGTTCCGCGTACAGTTTAGCCGGTTATTGCTGATGGAAAGCGTCTCATCATTGCTGTTACTCGCTCGTGCATCGGTAATAATCCGGCTCATATGCTCTGTGATCGGACGTGGTGTCACGACAGAGGCGCTCACCTGTTGTTTGTGGATATTCTCATCCGCGATCACGCTGTCGTCGATCTCGGTCAAATTTCCACCGTAGTAGAGGTCACCATCGAAGGACGACCCGTATTTAATCGTCACGTTACGGGCGACGTAAGCATCTCCTTGAACACGGCTATCGTTATCGTTTCCGTCACCTGCGACAGTTCCGCTCTCCAAGGTGAAATTCCCAGCAGTACGGAGGGTTCCTTGAAGTTCGCTTCCCCCCTTGATAGTGACGTCGCCCCCGGAAACCAAGTCACTATTGACACTAATGCCACCAGTGAGTGTGACACCACCTGAGGAGACGACGCGGCTGTATCTGCCGTTCATCGAATTCGGATCCGACGAATTATAGCTATCGACAGACATCCCTCCAGAGAGGGTGAGTCCGCTTGTCGGTGTCCCCGCTGTGATCGCGCCGCCAAGCGGTTCCAGACGAGTCGGGAACGTTACCGATGTCGTATTTCGGCCCGCATCAGTGACGGCGTCCGCACCCGCGTCCTCGAAGATCCGCTCCCACGCCCGGTAGTAGCGGCTGTGTATCGTGATCTCGATTTCCGTGTTCTCCACGGGATTCGTGAGACCAGCCTGCGGATAGACGGGCGTCGTATTGCCCTGTTGGAGGATGATTCCCCCGTTCGTCGTCACGTTCCCGCCGATCGTTCGGATCGCGAAGCCCAGCGATCCGTTGCGGTAGGAGAACTCGGGGCGTTCACGAACGAGCGCGTAGCCGTCCTCGACGCGGAATACTGCCCCGCCCTGATAGACGAGATGGGGTTCTGACTGAGCGAACCGGACGGTCCCAAGCGGGACGTTCCGCCACATGATGTCGCCACTGGATGTGTTCCGAACGGTGACGTTGACCCAGCCCTGCTGGGGGTCGACGTCGGTGTGGAGACCCGCGGCGTCGAAGCGCGCCGTCGCGCTTGTCCCATCGGTCGCCGAGGACACCGCGCGGTGGAACGCCCCGGCTTGGAGTTCAGCCTGCTCGACTGTCAGACGGTCCTGGTCCTGTTGGAGGGCCGCGTTACCGATCGAGACGGTCGCGGTGACCGTCGCAATCGTGATCCCTAACAGGAGGACCACGCCGACGACTTCGGAGACGCCACGGGAGCGCGTCACCTGCGGATGTACGGGAACGTAGCTGATAAGACTGCTGACCGTTCGATACCCGAAAGAGTGGTCAACGCCATCGACTCGGCGAGGAAGTTTATACGTATTAACACCCAAGAATGGGTATGACGGGCGAGGATACTATCTCGGTACTCTGCGTTGACGACGAGCCGGGGCTCGCCGCGCTCGTCGGGGCGCACCTCGAACGCGCCGACGAGCGACTGGAGACGACTGCCGTAACGAGTGCCACGGCGGCGTTCGAGACGCTCCAAACGAGCGACGTCGATTGCATCGTCAGCGACTACGAGATGACGGGGACGGACGGGATCGGGTTTCTAGAGACGGTACGGGCCGACGATCCCGAACTGCCGTTCATCCTGTTCACGGGGCGTGGCTCCGAGGAGTTGGCGAGCCGCGCGATCTCGGCGGGCGTCACGGACTACCTGCGCAAGGAACGCGGCACCGAGCAGTACGCCCTGCTCGCCCAACAGGTGGTACACGCCGTCGAGCGCGTCCGCGCACACCGGGTTTCGAGTGCGGAAGAGCAGCGTCGCCGGACGATCCTGGAGGCGTCGCCGGACCCGATCGTCGTCGTCGTCGACGGAGAGATCGCGTACGCGAACCCGGTTGCGGTCGAGGCCGCCGGCGGGACGACCGAGTCCGACCTCGTCGGCCGGTCCATCGAGGCGTTCGTCGCGAACGGGGAGCGGGAGTCGGTCCTACACGCCATCGAGCGCGTGGTGTCGAGCGAGGAACGACGCGATCGGGTCGCGCGGCCGTTCGAATCCCTCGACGGCCGCCGGATGACGATGGAAGCGACCGGCCGGCGGGTGACGTGGGATGGGGCGGACGGGATCGTCGCCGTCCTTCGGGACGTCACGGGGCGCGAAGCGGGCGACACGGAGCGCGAGCGCTATCACGCGGCGTTCGAGGGGGCCGCCGAGGCCATGGTGATCGCGGACGACGACGGGCAGTACATCGAGGCGAACAGGGCGGCCTGCGAGCTGTTCGGGGTCTCGCGCGAGGCGCTCGTCGACCACCACATCGGCGACTTCGCCGCCCCCGACTACGACGGCAAGGCGGCGTGGGCAGCGTTCCGGGATGCGGGGGTTTCGCACGGGACGTTCCCGCTCGTCCGTCCGGACGGCGAGGAGCGCGTCATCGAGTACGGCGCGACGCCGAATGTCGT
This sequence comes from Halarchaeum salinum, assembly GCF_039520965.1. Taxonomy (NCBI): domain Archaea; kingdom Methanobacteriati; phylum Methanobacteriota; class Halobacteria; order Halobacteriales; family Halobacteriaceae; genus Halarchaeum; species Halarchaeum salinum. The sequence continues at coordinate 5,028 of NZ_BAAABL010000075.1, read as the reverse complement.
CCCCGGCGAACATCTCTTGGTGCTCCACGACGTTACTAATCGGGTCGATCTCGGCGATCGACTCGAACGCGAGCAGTCGGCGCTGGAAGAGATGTACCGTATCACCGCGGATGGGGACGCGTCGTTCGACGAGAAGCTCGAGCGTCTGCTCGAACTCGGCTGCGACTATCTCGACATCCCGTACGGCTTCCTCATGGAAATCGGCGAGGGACGACAGCACGTCATCGAAGCGGTCGGCGGGTTCCCGATACAGCCGGGCGAGACGTGTCCGTTGGAGGAGGCGTACTGTAAGCAGACGATTGCACGCGACGAACTCGTCACCGTCCAGAACGCGCTCGCCGAGGGGTGGAGCGACGATCCGGCGTACGAACGCTTCGGGCTGGGGTGTTACGTCGGCGCGAAGGTGATGGTCGGCGACGAGCTCTACGGGACGTTCTGCTTCGCCGGATCGGAACCCCGCGGGAAGCCGTTCAACGACACGGAGCGGACGTTCGTTGAGCTGATGGCGCGCTGGGTGAGCTACGAACTCGAACGCCGACGGACGACCGAGCGACTCGAAGCGCAAAACGAGCGTCTCGAACGCTTCACGTCCGTCGTCAGTCACGACCTCCGCTCGCCGCTGTCGGTCGCACAGGGCTACCTCGATCTCGCGCGCGAGGACGACGATCCGGACGCGCTCGACCGGGTCGAGGCCGCCCACGAGCGCATGGAACGCATCATCAACGACCTGCTCGTCCTCGCGCGCGATGGCGACGACCTCGGCGAGATGGAGCCGGTCGATCTCGACGCACTCGTCGCATCGTCGTGGGACCTCGCCGTCGAGGAGGACGCGGCCGCGACGCTCGACATCGTCGACGATCTCGATACGGTGACGGCCGATCCCGAGCGGCTCCGGCACCTCTTCGAGAACCTCTTTCGTAACGCGGTCGAGCACGGCTCGACTGGCCCGCGAAGCAAGTCCGCGGACAGCGTGGAACACAGTTCCACTGGCCCGCGGAACGACGCCGCGGACAGCGTGGAACACAGTTCCACTGGCCCGCGGAACGACGCCGCGGACAGCGTGGAACACGCCGCCGACGAGGGCGTCACCGTCACGGTCGGCACGACCGGGGACGGCTTCTACGTCGCGGACGACGGCCCAGGCATTCCTGAAGACGAACGCGCGCACGTCTTCGATGACGGGTTCACGACGCGGCAGAACGGGACGGGGTTCGGACTCTCGATCGTCGCCGAGATCGCCGACGCCCACGGCTGGACCGTCGACGTCACCGAGAGCGCGACCGGCGGCGCGCGCTTCGTCGTCTCAGGAGTACGATCAGAGGGCGAGACCGGCCAAAGTGGCGACACGACCCAGCAATCCGTGGAGTGATCAGGGGGCGCGCTTCCGGAGGTCGGGGAGATCGGGGAGGACCCGGTCGTCGCCGAGTTCGTCGCGGACGACCTCGATTGCATCGCGAAGCGAGCCGTGTTCGGCGAGATAGGTGAGGCCGACGCTCGTCTTGATGACGTTCGCGGCCGTCCCGCGGAACACCTCGGGACCGAGTTGGGCGACGGCGTCGTCGCCGACGCTGATGAGCCAGCCCGGCGTTTCGAACGCCCACTTTTCGAGGTGGCCGACCGAGTCGCCGGCGCGCGCGGCGTCGAGGACGCGTTCGACGTTCCGCGCGACTGCGGGCGACGACCGGACGGCGGCCTGCGCGCTCGCCGGGACGCGTTCGCCGTCGGCGTCCACGACGTCCGCGGCGTCGCCGGCGACGAACGTCCGATCGGTGAGGCGAAGATCGGCACGGACACCCTGGCGCTCGCCGTCGAGCGCGTCGGGTCCGCGGATGCCGCCGGTCCACGCGAGCACGTCGTACGGGATAGCGTGATCGTCCGCGACGACGTCGGTCTCGGTGACTGCGGTGACGTCGGTACCGGTTTCGAGGCGGACGCCGAGGTCGCGCAGCGCGTTCCGGGCCGTCGTGCGGAAGTTCTCGGGGAACGAGGGTGCGACCGTCCCGGCGCGCTCGACGAGGACGACCTCGACATCGTCGGCGACGCCCTCGCGTTCGGCGAGCTCGGCGAACTCGCCGGCGGTCTGGATACCCGAGAGACCCGCGCCGACGACAGCGACAGTACCGCCGTTCGGTTCGACGTCGTCGAAGAAGCCGCGTCGGAGTTCGGCGGCGTGTTCGAGGCGCTTGAGCGGCGTCGCGTACGCTGTGACGCCCGGAATGTCGTAGTCCGCGGTCTGCGAGCCGAGCGCGACGACACCGGCGTCGTAGTCGATTTCGTCGCCGTCGGCGAGCGCGACCGTTCCTGCCTCTGGGTCGAGGTCGGTGACGGTCGCCTCACGAACCGTAGCCCGCGTGACGAGGTCGTCGAGCGGGACGGTGATGTCGTCGGCGAACCCGGGGTAGCGTATCGTCCGGTGCAGTTCGTGCTGGATGAGGTGCTCGCCCGTCTCGTCGACGAGGACGAGGTCGTCGCCGGGGGGGAGTCGCGCTTCGAGTTTGCGTGTGATCATCAGGCCGGCGTAGCCACCGCCGAGCACAGCGACGCGCATACTCGAACGGTCGCGGAGGGGGCCCTTTGTAGTTCGGGCCGGCAGGCGAAGGTACATAGGTGACTGGAAGTACAGTGAACGGTAGATGAGCGAGCGCGAGAGCGGAGACGACACCGAGCGCCCGACAGTCGATACCGTCGAGATCGCTCGTGAAGAAGCACAGCGGACTATCGACAGTCAGAGCCAGACGCTCAACGACATCGACAACAAGGCAGCGCGGATCCTCCGCGTGAACCTCGTTCTCCTCGGGATCATCCTGACGGGGATCTCTATCGCCCTGAACGCCCGACCGAGCCAAGCGAGCGCGGCGTCGGTGCTCGTCGATTTCGTCAACGGCTATACGATCGTGGGGATTATCCTCCTCCTCGGCTCGACGGCCGTCGCCGCGGTCACGTACACCGCTTCGGACCTCCGCACAGGGATGAGCGGGAAGGACCTCCGTGCGATGCTCGACAACGACTACACGGATCGACAGAACGTGGAGGGGCTCGTGGAGAGCTACTCGCACTGGATCGAGCACAACTTCCGGACGAACGCGCGAAACGCACCGCTCGGGACACTCACGCTCCTCCTACTCGTCTATGCGATGACAGCACTCGCACTGGGTACCGTTCAAGCGGCAACGGGACACGTCGGCGGAGTACTTCTCCTCATCTCGGCCGCGCTGAATCTCGTCCTCACATGGTACACGCGGTTCCATCGGCAGGTCCGCCGCGTCCTCGAGCTCCGGTGAACCGTCGAGAGCTGTTGAGAGACGGATCAGCCCACCCCCGAGATGGTCCCCACGGCTGTCGGGCCAACACTCAACTACGGGGACGACCTACGGGGGGGTATGAGCGGAACAGCGAGCGAGGATTCGGAGAGCGACGGCGAATCGGGGGATCAATCCCGCGAGCGCCCATCGTTCGAGGGGCAGCCCGTGTTCAAGGGCGACTTCGAGGAGGACGAAGATGAGTGACGACGACACGGAGTCGAACGAGGCGGAAGCCCGCCCGTCGTTCGAAGGGCAAGTCATTACCAACAGTGCTGATGATGGTCGCGACGAGAGCGAGGACGAGTAGCCGCTAGAACAGCGCCGCGCCGTCGTCGAGGATACGCGCGGGGCCGCCGACCTCCCAAACGCGCGTGTCGACGCCCGTCGCGGCGATCGCTTCTTCGACGTCGTCGACGTGGTCGGCATCGGTGTTCACGTAGACGGTCGCGCCCGTGTCGGTGGAGAACCACGCGGGAACCCCCGACTCGCGGAGGTCGCGCACGGCCTCAAAGACCGCGAGCGTCTCGGGCTGCCAGTAGACCCACCCTTCCGGCCCAGTCATCGTCGTCGCGGCGAGCGAGAGCGAGTCGTGTTCCGCCGTCTCGAAGACGCGTTCGCGATCGCCCGCACGGAGCGCGTCGCGCATCGTCGCGAGCTGATCCTCGACGTGGACGCGGCGCGCGTCGAACATGTGGCTCTCCTCTGCCTCGTCGTGGGCGGCTTGTGTCTCCTTGTACGCCGGCACCTCGGCGATGACGATACGGGTGTCCTCCTCCAAGTTCTCGGCAGCCTCGATACGATGGCTCCGGCACTCGGCGTCGCTCAGCCCGCCGCCGAGATCGGAGTAGCCGCCGGTGACGGCGCGTGCCGCGGAGGCGGAGCCCCGCCGCGCGATCGTGGACATCTCGGGATGCGAGAGGTCGAGCCCCGCGGCCTCGCAGGCGGCGACGGCAGCGGCGGCGAACCCTGAAGCGGAGGAGCCGAGGCCGATGTTCGTCGGGAAGTCGTTCTCACTGACGAGTTTTGCCCGGGTGTCGATGCCGGCGCGCTCGCGGACCTCGTCGAGGACGCTCTCGATGCGCTCCGCGCCGCGGCCCGTCACGTCCTCGTCGCCGATGACGTAGGCGTCGGCCTCGCGCGACTCGTCGAACGCGACGGTTGTCTTCGTGTGCGCGGGCGCGGTACAGACGCTGATGCTGTCGTGATAGGGGTAGCGCGCGTCGTGATCGCGCATCCCGTGGTACTTTACGAGCCCCTGGATCGGATGGGCTTTCGCGGTGGCCTTCATACACGTAGGCCTGCCGGCGCGGACATAAACCGCCCGGATAGTGGCGGACGAGTGGGACGCGAGCGCCAGTCGAACCGCTCAAACCGCCCGCACCCGACGGATCGGTATGGGCGAACCACTCGACACCCGCGCGGTACAGGCCGAGGAGGTCATCGAGCGCCTCGAACGCGAGTATCCCGATCCCGAAATCTCCCTGAACTTCTCGAATCGCTTCGAGCTCCTCGTCGCCGTCGTTCTCTCCGCGCAGTGCACAGACGAGCGCGTCAACAAAGTCACCGCCGACCTCTTCGAGAAATACGACGGCCCCGCGGACTTCGCGAACGCGGACGTCGAGGACATCGCGGACGACATCGACTCGATCACCTACTAGTACGTGTTTAGCCCCAGATCGATTTCGGTAGTCTCTCGTAGGGACCGAGAAACAAATGACGTAGATCG
>NZ_BAAABL010000074.1:0-951 GCF_039520965.1 Halarchaeum salinum | reverse complement strand
AGTCTACAACGTCGAACAAGCCGTGAAACAGTGAATCCCGTCGCCCTCTGCGGATTCAATGAAGCCCTGTTTCACAGCCCGCTTGATGTTATAGACGACACACATCAGCGCGATTTCTCGGAACTCACGGAACCACGAACGCGCTCGCACGGCGAAGCCGAGCGAGCGCTTCACAGCCGAGTTCACGGTTTCGGTCATAGAGCGCTGATTGTAGCGCTGTTCGTCGATTCTGGCGTTGTGCGCGTGGTCGTATGGTGCGAAGATGCGGTGTTTGATGAGCGGGCGAATCCCGAGGTCACGAAGGGATTCGCGGAGTGACTGCTTGTCATATCCTTTATCGGCGGCGAGAGACCGCAGATCGCCCGCTGGAACGCGGGCGATCTGCTCAGCAAGGTCAGCGTCGCTTCCTTCACGGGTCGTTGAGCAATGAACGTCAAGGACGGCTTGAGAGTCTGTATCGACGAGTTTCGTGACTTTCAGCTTCTGAACGCGGTAGCTCGTTCGCTGGCAATAGTGGCGGCTCGCAGCTGAGCGTTCGTAGAACGTGGCGTCAATGGCTCCGTGCTTTGAGGGATCGTGCAGCTGCGCCGACTGGCGCAGCAGCACTCGACAGACGCTCATACTGATCCGGTCGAACGCCTTACACAAGGTGGAGGGCGAGGGGAGATCGGCCTTGCTGAGGCCGATCTCCCCGGTTATTTGTGGCATCTCCTTGAGCAGGTCGATGGTCATTCGGTAGGAGGTATCGAGGTAAATCCGCAGACAGTGCAGGGAAACGAGTGCATAGTCGGCGAATCCGCCGCCACCTTCGGGGGCGGCGGATTCGTCTCCATCGCCAGTAACTCTTTGAGCAACCGGGACAACTTCCCCAGTGAAGCGGGAGATTTGCGTCATAGACACTCGCAGCCTCCCGCTTCAACTCCTTTGATTTAGCGCCCTATCCCGACGCAG
>NZ_BAAABL010000073.1:0-38305 GCF_039520965.1 Halarchaeum salinum | reverse complement strand
CGATGACCTCTACAACCAGCGGTCGGTGTGTGAGACCGTGAACTCGGTAATCAAGCGCTCGTACGGCTCTGCCGTCCGAGCGCGAGCGTGGTATCGCCAGTTTCGTGAAATTGTGCTCGCCGCCGCAGTCTACAACGTCGAACAAGCCGTGAAACAGTGAATCCCGTCGCCCTCTGCGGATTCAATGAAGCCGCTTGAACAGTTTCTGCTTGCCGCGGAGGACGACGTCGCCCGCGGAGTCGCGCACGGCGTACTTGTTGCGGACGAGCGACTGGACGACCTCGTAGCGATCGCCGTCCAACTCGACGGTGGAGATGTCGTAGTCTGCCATACCATCGAATCCACGGGCACGCAGAAAAAAGCGGAGGGTGGATTCGGTGGACTCGGCGGGCGAACGTCGCGAGCAAGTGGAGGAACGTCGCGGGCGAGTGCGGGACGCCGGGCGACGCGAGAGCGCGTGAAACGGGCGTACACGCGAGGGAGTGATTCGGTTAAGTGCGTCCGGCGCTAGACTCTTCGCAACGAATGACGCCGAGTCGCCACGCAGCACGCGGTTCCGAATCGGTGGGTGAACGCGATGAGTGAGGACTACATCACGGTCCGAGGTGCGGAGGAACACAACCTGAAGGACATCGACGTCGACATCCCGCGCGAGGAGTTCACCGTCGTCACCGGCCTCTCGGGGTCGGGGAAGTCCTCGCTCGCGTTCGAGACGATCTACGCCGAGGGCCAGCGACGGTACATCGAGTCGCTCTCCGCGTACGCCCGGAACTTCCTCGGACAGATGGACAAACCGCAGGTCGAGTCGGTCGAGGGGCTCTCCCCCGCGATTAGCATCGACCAGAAGAACGCGGCGAACAACCCGCGCTCGACGGTCGGCACGGTCACCGAACTCCACGACTACCTTCGGTTGCTCTACGCGCGCGTTGGGACGCCACACTGCCCGGAGTGCGGCCGGGAGGTCGGCGAGCAGTCCGCCCAGCAGATGGTGCGCCGGATCATGGAGCTCCCGGAGGGAACGCGCGCAAAGCTCGCCGCGCCCGTCGTCCGCGACCAGAAGGGGGCCTTCGAGGATCGCTTCGACGAGCTGCTCGCGGAGGGGTACGCCCGCGTCGAAGTCGACGGCGAGGCGTACGATCTCGCGACTGAGGAACCGGATCTCGACGAGAACCTCGACCACACGATCGACGTCGTCGTCGACCGCGTGAAAGTGAGCGAGGACGCCCGCTCACGCATCACGGACTCCGTCGAGACGGCCTTAGAGGAGGCCGACGGTGTCCTGAAGGTCATCGTCCCCGACCCCGTCGAGGGCGTCGAGCTCGGCGGCGCGACGGCGCGCTCGACCGGCGACCTCGCGGAGGAGAGGGAGGACGATCGGCTCGTCGTCGAGTTCTCCGAGGAGCTCGCGTGTACGCACTGCGGGATCGACATCTCGGAGATCGAGACGCGAAGCTTCTCGTTCAACAGCCCGCACGGCGCGTGTCCGGAGTGTGAAGGGATCGGCGAGACGAAGGAAGTGAGCGAAGACCTCGTCGTGCAGGACGAATCGAAGCCGATCAAGCACGTCTTCGAGCCGTGGAGCTACAACCGCTCCTACTACCGGAACCTGCTCGACAACGTCGCCGATCACTTCAGCCTCGACGTCGAGACACCGTTCGAGGAGCTCGAGGAGGACGTCCAGCAGGCGTTCATCTGGGGGACGGACGAGGAAGTCGTCTTCGAGAAGCAGACGAAGAACGGCGTGCGACGCAAAACCGAACGGTTCGAGGGCGTCGTCCCGAACCTCGAGCGCCGCTACGTCGAGACGGACTCCGATCGCGTCCGCGAGCACATCGAGGACTTCATGAGCGTCACGACGTGTCCGGCCTGCGACGGCACGCGTCTGAAACCCTCCTCGCGCGCCGTGCTCGTCGATGGCACGTCGATCACCGCGGTGAACCAGCTGAGCATCGCGGATGCCCTCGCGCACTTCGAGGACGTCGAGGGCTCCTTCACCGAGCGCGAGCGGCAGATCGCCGAGGAGATCCTGAAGGAGATCCGCGCGCGCCTCGGCTTCATGACCGAGGTCGGCCTCGACTACCTCACCCTGAATCGGGAGGCCTCGACGCTCTCCGGCGGCGAGAGTCAGCGAATTCGCCTCGCGACGCAGATCGGGAGCGGGCTTGTCGGCGTACTCTACGTCCTCGACGAACCCTCGATCGGCCTCCACCAGCGCGACAACGACCGCCTGCTGAACACCCTCGAAGAACTGCGCGACCTCGGGAACACCCTCCTCGTCGTCGAACACGACGAGGAAACGATGCGCCGCGCGGACGAGGTCGTCGACATGGGTCCCGGCCCCGGCCGTCACGGCGGCGAGATCGTCGCCCAGGGCCCCTACAAGGAGCTCGTCGAGAGCGAGGCGTCCATCACCGCGGACTACCTTGCGGGCCGCAAGCAGATCCCGGTCCCCGAGGAGCGCCGCGACTGGGGGGACTCCCTCACCATTCGCGGCGCGCGCCAGCACAACCTGAAGGACCTCGATGTCGACATTCCCGTGGGTGCGTTTACCGCGATCACGGGCGTCTCTGGCTCCGGGAAGTCCACGCTGATGCACGACGTCCTCTACGAGGGGCTCGCGCGGGTGATGAACGACAACAGCTCGGTGAATCCCGGCGAGCACGACGGTATCGAGGGCACCCAGCACGTCGAGACGGTGCGCCTCATCGACCAGTCGCCGATCGGCCGGACGCCGCGCTCGAACCCGGCGACCTACACGGGCGTCTTCGACTACGTCCGCGAGAAGTTCGCGCAGACGAAGCTCGCGAACCAGCGCGGCTACGACAAGGGGCGCTTCTCGTTCAACGTGAAGGGCGGGCGCTGTGAGGAGTGTGGCGGGCAGGGCACCGTGAAGATCGAGATGAACTTCCTCTCGGACGTCCACGTCCCCTGTGAGGAGTGTGGCGGCGATCGCTACAACGACGAGACGCTCGACGTGACGTACAAGGGCGCGACGATCGCGGACGTCCTCGGCATGAGCGTCGAGGAGGCCCTCGACTTCTTCGAGGCGGACAGTCGACTCGCGCGCCGCCTCCAACTACTCAGCGACGTTGGCCTCGACTACATGCGTCTCGGCCAGCCCTCGACGACGCTCTCGGGCGGGGAAGCCCAGCGCGTGAAGCTCGCCGAGGAGCTCGGGAAGAAGTCCACGGGTGACACGCTCTACCTGCTCGACGAGCCGACGACCGGCCTCCACTCGGAGGACGAGCGCAAACTCGTCGACGTCCTCCAGCGGCTCACCGACCGCGGGAACTCCGTGGTCGTTATCGAGCACGAACTCGACCTCGTGAAGAACGCCGACCATGTGATCGACCTCGGCCCGGAGGGCGGCGAAGCCGGCGGCGAGATCGTCGCGACCGGCACACCGGAGGAAGTCGCCACGGTCGAGGCGAGCTACACGGGGCGGTATCTCCGCGACAAACTCCCGGCCGTCGACGTCGAGGGCCCGCGGAGCGACCGGGAGAAGCCCGAAGCGCCGGCGGCGGACGACTGACGCGACCCGCAGCTCGTGGGGTGGGCCGGTAACGTCGGGGTCCCGGTAACGTCGAGGTCCCGGTGACACGGGTGTTACCCACTCGGGCACGCGCCGCCGCTGCCCGTAGGCTCTTTTGAAGGGCGCACCACGTAAGCGTATGAGCGACCAGCAGAAGGCCGACTACATCGACGACGTGGACGTGGACGAGGAGTGGGACGCACACCCGAGCGACGCCGAACTCGAAGAGGCTGTCGAGAACCTCGAGGCGAGCGGCTTCGACGTCGAGGTCGTCGCGGACGCCGATGAGGTCCTCGAGTACGTCACGGACGCGATCCCCGCCGGTGAGTCGGTCATGAACGGCCACTCGACGACCCTCGAGGAGATCGGGTTCATGGCGTACCTGAACGAGGGCGACCACGAGTGGGAGAATCTCTACGGCGAGGTCTTCTCGATCGACGACGACGAGGCGCGCGCGGCGGCACGACGCGAAGCGCAGGCGGCCGACTACTTCCTCGGGAGTGCGAACGCGATCGGGCGGGACGGCACGCTCGTCGCCGCGGATCTCTCCGGCAGTCGGGTGGGCGCGTACCCGTTCGCCGCGAAGCACCTGCTCGTCGTCGCCGGTATCAACAAGATCGTCGAGGACGAGGAGGCAGCCCGCGAGCGTCTTCACGACTACGCGTACACCTTCGAGAACGAGCGCGCACAGGAAGCCTACGGCGTCGAGAGCTACCCCTCGAAGGAGCTCGTCTACCGACAGGAGGGGACGGAGGGACGGACGACGGTCGTCCTCGTCGAGGAGACGCTCGGCTACTGAACGGCCGGAAACAGACGGTTCGGTTTTCGCCGATCAAATAACGGATTCGCCGCAGGCCGGGCAGTCGCCACCGTCTCCCTGCTCGTCGAGATCGGTTCGCGAACCGGTCCACCCGCAGACGGCGCACTGCTCGTATTGTGTCACGGTACAATAATGGCGGGCGAAGCCTGAAAAAGGCCGTGCCGGAGCAACAGAGGTGACCGGGAAGCCTATACCGCACCCCGCGATAGGGCGGGTATGTACGATTTCGCGGTCGTCGGCGTCGGGCCGCCGGGCGCGCGCTTCGCCCGTCGGGCGGCCGAACGTGGCTTCGACGTCGTCGCGTTCGAGCGCGGCGAGATCGGCAAGCCGCTCGCGTGTTCCGGCCACGTCTCCCTCGACGTCTGGGAGTACGTTCCCGACGAGGCACGCGAGCGCCTCCACGAGAACGACGTTTACGGCGCGCGCTTCCACACGGGCGGTCCCGAAAGCGACGCCCACGAGTTCTACTACACGGACCGGCCGGTGTCGAACGCGATCGACCGCGTCGGACTGGATAAGACGCTCGCCCGCGCCGCCATAGACGCGGGCGCGGACGTCCGCGACGGGCACACCGTCACCGCGGTCCGTGAACACCAGGACCGCGTCGAACTCGACGTGCGGAGCGCCGATGGCGACGAGACGGTGTCGGCGCGGATGGTCGCAGGCTGTGACGGACCGCGCTCGCGCGTCCGCGATCAGCTGTCGGTACCGGAACCTGACGAGTTCCTCCACGGCGTCCTCGCGTTCGATCCCGAGCCGGACCACGACGACTACGTGGACGTCCACCTCACGGTACCGGGCTTCTTTGCGTGGCGGATCCCGCGCGGCGAGGCGGGTGTCGAGTACGGCCTCGCGGCGACACCGGACGAGTCGGGCGACGTCGCGGCGCGCTTCGACGAGTTCGTCGCGGACTACGGCGTCGCCGAACGCATCGAGCGGCGCTGCTCGGGGCTCATCCCGATCGGCCCGCCGGATCGCGTGACGGCGACACGGGGCTTCCTCCTCGGCGATGCCGCCGGGATGACCAAACCGTTCACCGGCGGCGGGATCCTCTACGGCATGACGGCGGCCGACGTCGCCGCGGCGACGATCGAGCCGGCCGATCCGGCGACGCTCGACGCCTTCGAGGACGCGTGGCGTGAGGAGCTCGGGCGCGACATCGCGCTCGGCAAACTCGTCCGGAAGGGATACGACGCGCCCGAACTCATCCAGCGGGTCGGAATACGACTGTTCGCGGGCGAGATCGGCGTCCACATGGACCGGCCGAGCACGCTCTTCTCACGCGAGCAGGTGAACGCGCTGTTCAAGCGCTGAGCACGCGAACCGCCTGAAAAAACGATGCGTTACTCGTAGCGGGGAGCGCGCGCGGAGCGATCGCTTCCGACGAGGAACGGCAACTCGACGACGTCGGCAGCGCGCTCGCCGTCGGCCGTCGCGAGCGTCGCCGTCTCTGCCTCAGTGTCGTAGGAGACGAGCGCGAGGGCGAGCGGCGCGTCGACCGCACCGCCCCACGCGGCACGAGTTGCTTCGCCCACCGTCCGGCCGTCGACACGGACGTCGAGCGGGTCGTCGATCGCGGGGACGTCCTCGGCGTCGCCGTCGAGGCGGAGGCCGACGAGGCGCTGGGAGGGACGCCCCCTGTTCTCGACCTTCGAGACGATCTCCTGGCCGACGTAACAGCCCTTCTCGAAGTCGAGGGCGTTACGCAGGCCGAGGACGTTCGGGACGCGGCCGGCCATATCGTGCGGGTAGAGCGGCGTCCCGGCCTCCAGCGTGAGCGCTTCCCAGACCCGCGTGCCGAACGGCGGGGCGTTCAGCCCGCGTGTGAGGAGCGTTTCGAGGATGTCGCTCGCGGCGTCGGCAGTACAGACGAGCTCGTAGCCCTCCTCACCGGCCGGCGAGTCCGTGCGGATGACGGTGACGCCGTGGTCGTACATCTCGCCGCGGACGAAGGAGAGCGGCGCGTCGGGCGCGCCGGACTGGTGGAGGACGGACGCGACCTTCTCGGTGGCCTCGGGGCCGTGGACGCCGAAGACGGCGAAGTCGTCCGTGGCCTCCGCGATCTCGACATCCTCGATGAAGACGTTCTCGCGCCACTCATCGGCGACCTCACCGACACGTTCGGGCGGGAGAAAGCAGAGGAGGCTATCCTCGGTCGTATAGACGTACATGTCGGTGCGAATGCCGGCCTGCGCGTCGAGGAGGAGCGCGTAGACGCCCTCGCCGTCAGTCTCCGGGATGGCGTTGGTAACGACGTTGTCCACGAAGTCGTGGCGGTCGTCGCCGGTGACGACGAGCACGCCATAGGCGTGTTCGGTGACGCCGACGGCGTTCCGGACGGCGCGTTGAGTGCGCGCCGGGCGGCCGAAGTGCCGCGGGAGCACGCGCTCGCCGCGTTCCTCGAAGACGGCACCGTAGTCCTCGTGGAGGTCCCTAACGACGGTCATGGACGTAGTGGGTGTGGCGCGCGGTTAAAGCGTCCGCTCCCGGCTCACAGCCCGACCTGCTCGCGGAGCCACGCGACGACGGACTGCGCTTCGTCCTCGCCGCCGGCCGCCGGATCAGGAACGACGCGGTCGGCGGGCCTGATGAGCGTGCGGTCCTCGCGCGACTCGGCGGTGATGAGCCCGTCGCGCTTCAGGTCCGCGAGCGCCTCCTCCAACCCGTCGATGTCGACATCGACGCGCGAGCGGAGCTCGAAGACGGTCATCCCCCCGTCGCGACGATCGACCAGCGCGTCCAACACCGCGACCTCGGTGTCGTCCCGCGATCGGAACTCGCGCTTCGCCTGCATACACGGGTGTAGGGGCTGCTTGCGTATAGCGATATCCCCGAGCGGTACGCTTTTCCCGGTGGCTGGGGTATCACGCGTCTAATGGGTCTGATGTGCTCCCTACTCGGACATGAGTACGGCGAGCCCGAGACGGAACGCGAGCGGGAGGAGCGCGGCGACGAGGTCGTCGAGTACGTCCGGACAGTCGAGTACTGCGATCGCTGCGAGCGTGAACGCATCGTGAGCGAGAGCACGGAAGTCCGCTCGGTCCAACAAGCCCCCGCGTCCGTGACGGGCGACACCGACGACGACGTCGCAGGCGACCGAGAAGGGCTTGCCGCCGCGTTCGAGCGCGTCGAGAACGAGGGCACCACGAGCGAGCCCGCGCGGGTGTCAGAACCCGCCGAGTTCGTCGATGCCGCCGCGAACGCGGTTGCAGGGACGTCCGCGTCCGAGGAGAACGAGAGTACCCCGAGCGACGGGACTGACACCGCGACGGCCGACGTCGCGGGGGACGACGACGCGGAGCTGCTCACCGACGACGGGCCGGCAGAAGCGGCAGACACGACAACCAGCGCCGGTGGAGCGACCGCCGAGTCGTCGTCGACCGCCGACGATGACGCGGACGAATCACCGTCCGACGATTTGGCCGCCGAGGAGCCAGCCGACGAACCGACGACGGACGACGCGGTCATCCTCACCGACGACGGCACCGAACAGGAACCCGAGCGCGAGCGCGGCGCGTGGCCGTCGAGCGACGACACGCGCGAGACGGAGCGGACGGTGATCGACGCGGACGACGCAGCGAGCAACACCGGGCGCGACGGGATCGCGAGCGCCGGCCCGATCGAGTCCACGCCCGATCGTGAGGGGGGCGAACTCGTCTGTCCGGAGTGCGGGAAGCGCACAGGCGCGAGCGGCTCGTCGCTCCGCGCGGGCGACATCTGCCCGGACTGCCACCGGGGCTACCTTGCTGAGGCCATCGAGAGCGCGTGACGCGAAGGGGTTATACGAGTTCACCCATTCCCGTGGCGTATGAAGGAGTACAAGATGCGACGCGGGGAGTACCTCGAGGAGCGGATCCCGGACATGGAGGCGACCGTTGAGGAGTATTTCGGCGATATCTCCGGGACGGAAGAGTACAAGGGAAGCGATCTCTACGTCGTCGAGGACCCGGATAACCCGGTCTTCGAGCGCATCGTCGCGGGCGCGCTCTCCTACTCCGGCAAGAAGGACAAACTCGCCGTCGAGTTCGAGGAGCGCCCCGCAGCAGAGGTCATCGCCGAGGGCCACGCGGACGCCGCCGAGGACGCCGTCTCCGCGAAGAACGACTTCCTCCTCGAGGCCACCGGACGCGACGCGAAGTCCCGCCGCGATTCGCTCAAGCGGACGGTCGAAGATGATGCGGACACTCCCGACGGCGTCTCCGAGTAGCGTACTCCCCTTCTCGTGTTCTTCGCGCCGTAGCGGTAGCGACGGCAGCGTGGCTCGAACTCCGGCGACGCACCCGGTACTGCGAGCGGAAGAATGACGGCTCGTGGCTCAGCGATTCAGCTTCTGTCGGCTGATCGCGACGCCGGAGGGCGAGATGATGAGTTGATCGTCGCCCTTCTGGATGATGTCGCCGTCGACCTCGCGGGCGACCTGCCGGAGTTCCTCGGTGAAGTGTTCGGTCATCGAGTCCTCGGTTCGCAGGCGCGTGATGTCCGCGACGACGATATCGCCGTCGTAGACCGCGTCCTTGATCGCGATGACGTCCTCCTGATTGTCGATCTCCGCGATGTGGACGGTCGTGCGGGCGTCACCGGCGTTGGTGTCGAAGTCGCCGAGGTCGAGTTCGACGTAGTCCTCGGTGCTGTTACCGGAGCCACCGAGGATCTTCTGCATGAATCCCATGGACACAAGAGTCACCGGCGACCGCATAGTTCTTGCGTCCACGAACGCGCTGCCCGGACGTTTAGGGGGGTTGGGCGCTTCCGGGGAGACGATGACGTTCAGCATCTGCGTCCACGAAACATACGCGGACGCGGCGGGCGAGCGTGCGGATCGCTTCGGGGTGGCGGTGACGACGCGCCTCCCAGCGGTCGGGTCGCTCTGCCCCTACGTCTCCGAACACGGCGCGATCGCGACGCAGTCGATGATCAACGAACGCCTCGGGAGGAAGGGACTCGACTACCTCGCAGACGGCGTCGCGATCGACGACGCGCTAGAGGCATTGTTGAACGCGGACGACGGGCGCGCGGAGCGACAGGTCCACGGCGTCGACGACGAGGGGGCGTTCGCGTTTTCCGGCGCTGACTGTCACGGCTGGGTCGGCTCGCGCGAGGGTGAGAACTACACGGTCGCCGGAAACCTACTAACAGGCGAGTCGGTCGTTGACGCCGTCGCGGACGCCTACGCGGCGAGCGACCGCGGGGAGGCGCTCGCGCCGCGGCTGATCGACGCGCTCGCGGCCGGGCAGGCCGAGGGCGGCGACAAGCGCGAGACGCTCACGGTGCAGTCGGCGGCACTGAAGGTCGTAACGACGGCGGACGATCCGAACGCCGGTGGGTACGGAAGCGACCTCCGGGTCGACGCCACCGACTCACCGGTTCGTGACCTGCGCGAGACGTACCGACAAGCGACGGTGGAGTTCGCGCGGGCGGCGGAGGCGTACGAGCGCGAGGAGTGACTCAGGCGACGAACTCGAACAGGTCGTCGCCGACGTGGTGGAGCGACTCGACGACCTTCCCTGACTCGCCCGTCATCTCCGCGCCGTCGACGAGGGCGCGCCCGATCGCGAGCGCCTTCCCGTGTGTCTCCTCCACGATCACGACGAGGTCGCCTGCGTCGATGGAGTCGTCGGCCTCGGTGATCCCGGGACGCATCACGTCCGCGCCGTCGCTGACGAACGAGATCGCCCCGGCGTCGACGGTGACGACGCCGCGCTTCGGGGGGTACTCGTTCGCCCCGCGGACGGTGAGGAACGGATCGTCGTCGAAGTACGCGGCGAGCGGCTCGCCATCGACGAGGATGACGTCCCGCTCCGTATCCTTGAACTCGACAAGCTCGTAGCTGTCGGCGTCGAGCGTCACACCGAGCAGGTCGTCGAGAGCGTCGTTCAGCTCGCTGACGTCGTCGCTGCGAAGATGGTGGCGGGACGAGACTTCCATACTGCCACCACGGGGCGTTCGGCGCTTAAATCGTCCGCTCGCCCGTCGACCCGCGGCGACACGACTAACTGCCGGAACGTCATACCTCGAAGCATGTCGAACACAGCAGACGCGGCGAGCGCCGACGGGGAACCCGAGGGGCCGATCCGCGTCCCCGCCGACCTCGCGCGCCGACTGGAGAATAAGCGTGAGGACCTCTTCGAGAAGTTCGAGATCCGCGATGCGTTCCCGAAGGAAGTGCGAGCCGAGGCCGAAGAGCGTGTCGAGGACGTACAAGCCGAAATCGAGGCGGAGATCGAGGACCGCAAAGACCTCCGCGATCTCACGACGTGGACGACCGACCCCGCCGACGCCAAGGACTTCGACGACGCGATCAGCATCGAAGAGCGCGACGACGAGTACGTCCTCTGGGTCCACATCGCGGACGTCTCCCACTACGTCCATCCCGAATCGGCGATGTGGGAGGAAGCCATCGAGCGCGGGAACACCGTCTATCTCCCGGGCTACACCGTCCACATGCTCCCGCCCGTGCTCGCCGAGACGGTCTGTTCGCTCGTGCCGAACGAGGACCGCCTCGCGCACACCGTCGAGATGCACCTCGATAAGGAGACGCTCGGCTACGACACCATCGACATCTACAAGTCCGTCATCGAGTCGGACGAGCGCCTCACCTACAACCAAGCGGAAGAACGCCTCGACGACCCCGAGGCCCCGCTCCACGAGGAATGCAACCTCGTCTTCGACGTCGCGGATCGGATGCACGAGCAGCGCAAGGAGGAGGGCAGCCTCGTGCTCAACCCCCGACGCGACCGCGCGCACACCATCATCGAGGAGAGCATGCTGAAGGCGAACAAGGCCGTCACGCACGAACTCATGTGGTCGCGCGGCGTGGAAGCCGTCTACCGCGTCCACCCCCAGCCCAGCCCCGACGAGTGGGACGACGCGCTCCGCGAGATCCAGGAGCTCGACGGCGTCTCCATCCCGGGCGACTCCTGGGACGACCCCCGGAAGGCTGTCAACGCCACCTTGGAGGAAGCGCCCGGCCGCCAGCTCGGGAAGATCCAGTGGGCCGTGATGAAGGTGATGCCCCGCGCGAAGTACATGAACGACCCCTTCGGCGGCCACCACGCGCTCAACTTCGAGATCTATGGGCACTTCACCAGCCCGATCCGCCGGATGAGCGACCTCGTCAACCACTGGATCGTCTACCAGAACGACGTCCCGGAGAATCTCATCGAGCTCTGCGACCACGCAAGCGACCGGCAGAAGGCCGGCGAGAACGCCGAGCGCGAGTATTCTGACTTCCTCGAAGAGGTCGGGCTCGACTCCGACGCCGTGAAGAACCGCGGCATCGAGGCAGACGACGACCTCGAGGAAGTCCAGTACTGAACGAGAAACGGGCGATCGTCCGATCGCGTGCCCGGCCTACTGGTGCGTGAACAACAGGACGTCGTCGTCGTGCGACGTCACGCAGAGATCGAGCACCTTCGAGAGTTCGAGGCTGTTGAACTCGTCGCGACAGACGACGAGATCGTCGAACGGCTGCTCACACGCCGGGCACGCCAGACTGACCGTGTTCGTGTACGTCTTCACACTACCGGCTTCTTCGTACGGCGTCAGCGACGAGACGAGTTCGTTGTACGCGGCGTCGTCCATATCGAAGCGTCGGACTACACCGTCAAAGCTTTCGGGGTCGATGGGTCGCCGACGCGATGGACCGCATGTTGCGTCACGGTCGTCGAAGTGAACGGCGAGAAGTGGGAGTGGACTCGCTGGGATTTGAACCCAGGGCCTCTTCCTTGCGAAGGAAGCGATCTACCACTGATCTACGAGCCCGCCGCGTACTCATTCGTAGTCGACGGTTGTTACTTGTACCTTGTGTTTCGATAGCGCCGGGTGCGGGACAACACCGTCGGTAGCCGCCGTGAGAAAGGTGGAAAATCGGGTGGCGTGTGACAGCGCCGGTCGTCGAAACCGCGCTCAGTCTTCGAGAACGATCTCGATGGAGACGTTGTTCGGGACCTGAATGCGCATGAGCTGGCGGAGCGCGCGTTCGTCGGCGTCGATGTCGATCAGACGCTTGTGGACGCGCATCTCCCAGTGCTCCCACGTCGCCGTCCCCTCACCGTCGGGGGACTTGCGAGAGGGGACCTCGAGGGTCTTGGTGGGCAGCGGGACCGGCCCGCTCAGGCTGACGCCCGTCTTCTCCGCGATTTCGCGGACGTCGTCGCAGATGTCATCGAGGTCAGTGGGGCTAACGCCCGCGAGCCGAACTCGTGCCTGCTGCATTCGTTAGGCCTCGTTGACGTCGAGGACCTTGCCAGCCGCGATGGTCTGACCCATGTCGCGGACGGCGAACGAACCGAGCTCCGGGATCTCGGAGGACGGCTCGATGCTGAGGGGCTTCTGCGGGCGGACGGTGACGACCGCGGCGTCGCCGGACTGGATGAAGTCCGGGTTCTCCTCGGCGACCTCGCCGGAGGCCGGGTCCATCTTCTTGTCGATGGACTCGATCGTACACGCGACCTGTGCCGTGTGAGCGTGGAAGACCGGCGTGTAGCCGGCCGTGATCACGGACGGGTGCTGCATCACGACGACCTGCGCCGTGAACGTCTCGGCGACGCTCGGCGGCTCGTCGGCGGGACCACAGACGTCACCGCGACGGATGTCGTCCTTGCCGATGCCGCGAACGTTGAACCCGACGTTGTCACCGGGCTCGGCGCTCGGGACTTCCTCGTGGTGCATCTCGATGGTCTTGACCTCGCCACCGACGTCCGACGGCTGGAAGCTGACGTTGTCGCCCGTGTTCATCGTCCCGGTCTCGATCCGTCCGACGGGGACGGTACCGATGCCGGAGATGGTGTAGACGTCCTGGATCGGGAGGCGCAGCGGCGCGTCCGTCGGCGGCTCCGGGACGGGCAGGCTGTTGAGCGCCTCGAGGAGAGTCTCGCCGTCGTACCACGGCGTGTTCTCGGAGGCCTCGGAGACGTTGTCGCCCTCGAAGGCCGAGGTCGGGATGAAGGAGGCGTCGTCGGTGTTGAACTGGACCTGCTTGAAGAGGTCCGTCACGTCCGAGACGACCTGCTTGTAGGTGTCCTCGCTGTAGTCGACGACGTCCATCTTGTTGACGGCGACGATGAGCTCGTCGATGCCCAGCGTGCGGGCGAGGAAGACGTGCTCACGGGTCTGGGGCGCGACACCGTCGTCGGCGGCGACGACGAGGACGGCGTTGTCGGCCTGCGAGGCACCCGTGATCATGTTCTTCACGAAGTCACGGTGGCCCGGACAGTCGACGATGGTGAAGTAGTATTCGTCGGTGTCGAACTCCTGGTGGGCGATGTCGATGGTGACACCACGCTCGCGCTCCTCGGCGAGGTTGTCCATGACGTAGGCGAACTCGAAGCCACCCTTGCCCTTCTCTTCGGCTTCCTCGCGGTGCTGCTCGATGACGTGCTCGGGCACACTCCCAGTTTCGAAGAGGAGCCGCCCGACCATCGTACTCTTTCCGTGGTCGACGTGGCCGATGACGGCCAGGTTCTGGTGCGGTTTGTCGCTCATGGTCAGGTATCGCGCTGAACGCGCGCTCTGTGCAACGTATTCGCCAGTTACCTGTAAAACGGTTTCGAAAGGCGACGCCCTTGTCGCGCTCTCACGCGCCCGAATACTGGTACTTCGTACCGTGGGTCGGATGCTCAGCGCTCGGGGAGTCGACCGACGTCGGCGAGCACCGCACTCGCCGTCTCCGGGCCGCCAGCGCCCCGACCGCTGATGTTCAACCGCCCCGCGTTCGTCGTCTCTAGTTGGACGATGTTCTGCGTGCCCGTGACCGCGAGCGTGTCGTGTTCCGTGACGAGTCGCGGACTGACACGGACGTCACCGTCCGCGGTCACCTCACCGATCAGCCGCACCGTGCGGCCGTCCTCGGCAGCGAGTTCGAGCGTGCTCGTCGGGACGTCCGTGATCCCCTGCACGTCGACGTCGTCGAGCGAATAGCCGCCTCCGTGGAGGACGTTCGCGAGGATCGCGCACTTCAGCGCGGCGTCCGTCCCGTCGACGTCGAACGTGGGGTCCGCCTCCGCGACGCCGAGGTCCTGTGCCTCGGCCAGGACGTGCTCGTAGCCGAGCCCCTCCGCGGCCATCCGCGAGAGGACGAAGTTCGCCGTCCCGTTCAGCACACCGCGGGCCGCGGTGACGTGCGAGGGGTCCATCCCCTCGATCGTCGCGATAACTGGGATCGCCCCGGCGACGGTCGCCTCGAAGCGCACCTCGCCCGCGCTCGCGTCCGCGAGCGCCATCACGTCGTCGTAGCGCTCCGCGACCGGCCCCTTGTTCGCGAGGACGACGTGCCGATCGCGTTCGAGCGCCGCCTCGACGTGCTCGAAGCCGGGATGGGCGTCGCCGAGCGTCGTCGGCGTCGCCTCGACGAGACAGTCGTACTCGGCCCCGAGCGCGTCCGCGGGGGCCGCCTCGCCGACGGAGCCGACACGGTCCTTGTGTGCGAGCGCCGCGTCGGCGTCGATGCCGTCCGCGTCGACGGCCGCTCCCGTCGAATCCGCGAACGCCGTCACCGTGTGACCGTACTCGGCGGCGAGTTCGACGACGCTCCGGCCGACCGCGCCCGCGCCCATCACGGCGAGTTTCATGCCACACCCTCCGCGAACGGCTCGACGACCTGCAACTCCTTCTCGTCGGCGACGGCCCGAACACAGTCGAGGGCGGCACCGACCGACCCCTCCGTGGCGGCGAGACGCAGGCGCGCGCTCGACACTGCATCCACACCCGGTTCGTCCGTCAACGAGAAGTCCACGACGGACGCCGACGCGCACGACTCGATCCGCGAGAGCGTATCCGAGAGGTCCGTCTCGACGAGCGACCCGGCGAGCAGGACGGTCACTTCCTCGCCGTAGCGCTCCGTCCCCGCCTGGATGACGTTGATGCCGGAGTCGCGGAGCGCGTCGACGATCGTTTCGAGCTGGTGGGACGTACATTCGAGATCGACCTCGACCGGGATGTGCCCCCGCGGGGTGAGCGATCCGCGTTCGTGGAAGACGCTCAGGAGGTTGCCGCCGTTCTCCGCGATCGGGCGCAGGGCGTTCAGGAGCTCGCCGGGTTCATCGACGAGTTCGAGCCGAACAGTGTGTGCCTGCCGCTCATCGTCGCCCTCTGGCACGATCTCGCTCACCGGGAACACCCCCGGACGCCCTTGATCGCTGTTGTCGGGGCGACACGGACGGGTGATTGCGCGTCGCTCCGACGGTTCGCGGGCGTATCCGCGTGCATATCTCCCCGGACGCCCCCGGCGCGTTAGAAACCTTCGGCACGCGCGTCGGGTAGCTTCGGCACGCACGACGGAGAGTGATCGCGTGTCCACTGCTCGAACGGGACGAGCGAAACCGGATCGCGACGGACGGGCCGACGCCGCCGCGTGACGAAACGGCGAAACGGGGCCGCGGCGTTAGAAGTAGTCGACCGTCTCGGGGAGTTCCGTCTTCATCCCCTTGCGCTCGCGGATCCCCATGATGATCTCGCGCTGCATGTTGTCGGAGAGGACGCGGAAGCCGGCGTTCTCCGTGTTCCATGACGCGCGACCCTCGGTCGCAGAGCGGATGTCGCTGGAGAAGCCGATCATCTCATCAACGGGCGCGATGCCCTCGACGACCATGAGGTCGCCCTCCTGGTACATGTCGTCGACGCGGCCACGGCGACCCTGGATCTCGCCGGAGGCCGCGCCCATGTGCTCGGTCGGAACGTCGATACGGACGTCCTGAATCGGCTCGAGGAGCCGAATCTGAGCGTCGATGAGCGCGTTGTGGACGGCCTGGCGAACTGCGGGGATAACCTGCGCCGGACCGCGGTGGATAGCGTCCTCGTGGAGACGCGCGTCGTGCAGGCGGATCAGCGCGCCCTGCACGGGCTCGGCCGCGAGCGGGCCGTCGTCGAGGGCCTGCTGGAGCCCCTCGTTGACGAGCTCCATCGTCTCGTTGAGGTGCTGGATACCCTTCGTGTCGTCGATGAAGACGTTCGTGTTGTGGATGTCCTCGACTTCCTGCGAGGTGTCCTTGTCCATCCCGGCCTCCTGGAGGGCCTCGCGGCGCTCCTGCTCCGGCATGTCCATCGAGACGTCGCCGAGCTGGATCGTCTCGACGATGTCCTCGCCGAGCGGCTCGACCGTGATGTAGAAGCGGTTGTGGTTGTTCGGCGAGCGTCCCTCAACCTCGCGGGACTCCTGCGTTGGAGCCTCACGATAGACGACGATCGGCTCACCGGTGTTAACCGGGATCCCCTGGTTGCGCTCGATGCGCTGGGTGATGACCTCGAGGTGGAGCTCGCCCTGCCCGCTGATGAGGTGTTCGCCCGTGTCCTCGTTGATCTCGATACGGATCGTCGGGTCCTCCTTGGCGACCTGCTGGAGCGTCTCGATGAGCTTCGGCAGGTCGTCCATGTTCTTCGCCTCGACGGACTTCGTGATGACCGGCTCGGAGATGTGCTCGATGGACTCGAACGGAGTCATCTCCGTCGAGGAGGCGGTGGAGCCCGCGATGGCGTCCTTCAGACCGGTGACGGCGGCGATGTTCCCGGCGGGGACGTGTTCGACCTCCTCACGCTCGCCACCCATGTAGATGCCGACGGACTGGACGCGGTTCGTGCCCGCGGTCCCGGAGACGTAGAGGTCCTGTCCCTTCTCGATCGTTCCGGAGAAGACGCGACCGGCGGCAATCTCGCCGGCGTGCGGGTCGACACCGATGTCGGTGACCATGAGGACGACCTCGCCGTCCTCGTCGACGAGGCGCATCGACTCCGCGATGTCGGACTCGTCGTCGCCACGCCAGATGCGCGGGATACGGCGGGGCTGGGACTCGATGGGGTCCGGGAAGTGCTCACACACCATGTCGAGCACGACGTCCGAGAGCGGCGTGCGCTCGTGGAGCTCTTGGCGATTGTCGTTTCGTTCGAGCTCCATGATGTCCCCGAAGTCCATGCCGGTGCGCTGCATCGACGGCATCGAGACGCCCCACTTGTAGAGCGCGGACCCGAATCCGACCGTGCCGTCCTCGACGGAGACGGTCCAGTCGTCGATGTCGTCCATCTCGTCGGTCATCCCGCGGATGAGCTCGTTTACCTCGTTGATGACGCCGAGCAGACGCTTTTGCATCTCCTCGGGGCCCTCCTGCAGCTCGGAGATGAGGCGATCGACCTTGTTGATGAACAGCGCCGGCTTGACGCCCTCGCGGAGCGCCTGCCGAACGACCGTCTCCGTCTGGGGCATCGCGCCCTCGACGGCGTCCACAACGACGAGCGCACCGTCGACGGCGCGCATCGCGCGCGTCACGTCGCCACCGAAGTCGACGTGGCCCGGCGTGTCGATGAGGTTGACGAGATGGTTCGTCCCGTCGTACTCGTGGGTCATGGAGACGTTCGCGGCGTCGATGGTGATGCCGCGCTCCTGCTCGTCCTCCTCGGTGTCCATCGCGAGCTGCTCGCCCGCGGTCTCGTCCGAGATCATGCCCGCACCGGCGAGCAGATTGTCGGTGAGGGTCGTCTTCCCGTGGTCGACGTGGGCGGCGATGGCGATGTTCCGGATGTTCTCCGGCTCGTCCATCAGCCGCTCACACTGTTCGACGATCTTCTTGCGTCGGCCCATTATGTTCGTGTGTACCGCCAGCGGGTTGAAAAGGGTAGTGTTTCCGTCTCCGCGCGTGAGCCGGCGACACACGGCCCGTTCTGCGTCGCCGGTTCGCTACGGGGCGGACCGCCGCACGCGACACCACTCGCCGCGGGCGCAAGAGTCAACCCCGTCCACGACGTGTTAACTACACACATGGATGTACAGGTCCACGGTACCGTCCCCGCCGGGCCGTTCCTCGGTGCACGGGACCTCTTCGAACACCAGTACGACGTCGAGAAACCGGTACACGTCCGCGTCCGCGAGGACCCGGACGAGCGGACGTGGGCCGGTCACTACGACGACCGCCACGTTCTCAACATCTCGCGACGTGCCGCGACGTCCGTGATGGCGCGCGAGCTCGCGCTCCACGAGTACGCCCACATGGCCCGCTACGAAGACGACCACGTCTCGCACACGATGGGGCTCTCCGAGGTCCTCTTTCTCGCGCTCCCCGGACGGCGCGTCGAGCGCCGTGTCCTCCAGCAGTGCGAGCAGCTCGCCAACCACGCCAAGGACATCTACGCCGACGACATCACCCTCGACGTCGCGCCGACGGACAAGCTCCTCACGTTCCTCGAATCGCAGCTCGCCGCCGCCGTCGCCGAGCGTCCGCCGGCCGGTACCGAGCCCACGGGCGGCTATCGACTCACCGCCGCCGCCGATCCCGAGTTGACCGCCGTCAACGCCGCGTTCGCGCTCGCACTCCTCGAACGCCACGATGCCGTCCCGTCCGACCACCGGATCTACGAGTTCGCCAACCTCGCCGACGCCGACGCACCGACCGTCGATATGCCGTGGTTCAAAGAACAGTTCCGCACGCTCGCGGACGACCCGGACGAATCCACCCATCGCCACGTCCTTGTCGACCTCGTGCGCGCGTACGTGGACGCCCACGAGACGACGACCGGACCGGCGGCTGACTGAGCCGGGACCGTCGCATCGCTACACGGTGTGCGAAGACGAGAAAACGGAAAACCGCAGTTAGCGGGCCGCAGCGGCGACGCGTTCCTTCTCCTCCTTCTGCGAGACGGCGTACGTCTGCAGGTCGTAGTCGGCGGCACCGATGAGCTGGTTCGCGAGCGCGTCAGCGGCGTCCGTCGGCGTCTTGAACGAGTCCGAGTACGCGCCGTCAGCGAGGAACTTCAGCGCCTGGTCGACGCGGCGCTGGGGCGCGACGTCGACGGCCTTCGGGACGGAGATACCACCGTACTTCAGGCGGACGGTCTCCTCTCGGGGCGCGGCGTTCTCGACCGCGGTGACGAGCACCTGCACCGGGTTCTCCTCGGTGCGTTCGTGGACGGTCTCAAAGGCGTCGCGGACGATCTTGAGCGCCTGCTGCTTCTTGCCCGCGTTCTGGCCGGTCTTCATCAGGCGGTTGGTGAGCCGCTCGACGATGGAGATCTGGCTCTTCTGGAACTGCTTAGAGGCGTGACGCCCCATCGTGTGCGCGATGGGTGTCGCAGTGATGTAGCGCTTCGTGGACGGATCCGCGTAACTGATCTCCGTGACGTCCCAGACGCCGAAGAGGTCGGCCTCACTGGACTCCTCGCTACCGGCGGGGGTCTCGGGTTCGGGGGCTTCTTCCGTGGACATTATCGGACCGGTTTCTCCGCGTTACCGCGAACGAGTTCGATGAGCGAGACGCCGTTGACCTTCTCGACCTTGTAGTTGACACCCGAGAGGTCACCCATGGCGCGACCCTTCGCGCCACCGATCCCGGCGATCGTGACCTCGTCGTGCTCGTCGATGAAGGAGATCGCACCGTCACCGGGGCAGAACGCGGTCACCTGCTTCCCGTTCTTGATGAGCTGGACCCGGACGCATTTCCGGATGGCGGAGTTGGGCTGCTTGGCCTCGATCCCGACCTTTTCCAGCACGATACCACGTCCCTGGGGCGCACCCTCGAGGGGGTCGGATTTCTCCGAAAGCCCCCGCTCCCGACGCGCGTAGTCGGAGTCGGACCACCGGTGCGTCTGGCGGTCCTTCTTGAGTTTGCGCGCGGCGTACTTGCCGTTCGGCATACGCAATATTTCCCAGTGCAACTACTTAAGCCCGGTCTTTCGTCGGTGCCCGTGGCGCTACGACACACGACCGGTGTCGTCATCCCCATCCCGCGACGTGTCCGCGACCGTCAACGATCCCGTGATCTCCGCCCGGTTCGGTGGGTTCAACAGGATGTCGTGCTCCTCGAAGGCAGCCGCGACGCGACGGACGTACGTCGACCGGACGTCCGCGATCGGCGTCTCGGTCGGGTCGTCGATCCAGTAGCGCGCGACGACGTCGAGCGAGTTTGTCCCGAACCCTTGCACCTGGACCGTCGGCTCGGGATCGGCTGCGATCCGCTCATTCACTTCGGCGGCCTCGCGTGCGAGACGAATGGCCGTCCCGATATCGGCGTCGTGTGCCACCCCGAACGTCTCCGAAACCCGGTAGTTCGAACCGGCGTACGGCGCGATCAACGCGTTCGTCGTCAGCTGAGAGTTCGGAACGGTGATGGTCTCGCCCGCCGCCGTCCGGACCCGCGTCACCCGGAAGTCCACCTTCTCGACCGTCCCCTCGTTTCCGTTCCACTGGATGTAGTCCCCGACGTGGAAGTCCGGGTCGGCGACGAGGAAGACGCCGCTGACGAGGTTCCCGATGACGTCCTGGCCGGCGACCCCGAGCGCGAGCGTCGCCGCCGCGACCACGAGCGCCGAGCCCTGGAACGCCTTCCCAAACCCCGCGGCCGCCGTCGCCAACACGAGCGCGATCGCCGCAACGGCGACCCGCGCGTAGAGATCCACGGCGTCGACGAGAGTTTGGTCTTCCCGATTACGCACCCGAACGACGCGCACGAGCGGGGGCACGAGGACGAATCGCCCGACTGCATAGACGATGAGCGCGACGGCGACGAAGACCCCGAACTGCACGAGGAGATCGTGGTACGACGCAGCCGCCCTAACGAGCCGGTCGGCGACGCTCACGCTGACACCTCAGACATACGTAGACGTGTGGCGGCGTGCGATAAGAGCGTGGGGGCAGGGCGGGGCGGAGAGAAGGACGAGTGCAGCCCGAGCCTACGTCAGTTGGATGTCGTCGATGTCGAAGTGACGCTTCGCCAGCTCTTTTGCCATCTCGATGTTCGTCCCCGACTCGCCGATGGCGACGCCGCGGTCCTCGTGGGCGACCTCGGCGTACGCGACGGTGTCGTCGTTCTCGCTGATCGTGACGTTGTACACCGCGGCGGGGCTCAACGCGTGCGCGACGAACCCTTCCGCGTTCGGGGCGTCCTCGACCAGTTCGACATCGCGACCGAGTTCGTCCTCAAGACGCTGGACGCGCTCGCCGCCGCGGCCGATCGCCTGTGGCATCTCGCCGGCTTTCACGACGAACACCACGCGGTCGCGCTCGTCGTCGACGACGCAGTCGACGGCGGTCGCGTCCGTGGCGTCCTCGAAGGCGGCGATGAGCCGTCGCGCCTCGTCGGAGAGCGTGACCGTCACGGATCAGTCGCCCGTCGTTCCCATGCGGAGATCAACGTCACCGGTCCCGAGGCGAACGGGCTTCCCGACGATGACGTTCTCGATGACGCCGTCAAGGTCGTCGGCCTCGCCGTAGATGGCGGCGTCGAGGAGGTGGTTGACGGTGACCTCGAAGGCGGCGCGCGCGAGCACGGAGTCCTTGTTCCCGGAGATCCCGTGCCGGCCGATCGACTGGATCGTCCCGTCGTTCGTCATGATGTCCGCGACGAGCATCAGGTGGCGGATGTTCACGTCGTCGAGACCCTGCTCTTCGAGCGTCGTCATCGTCTCGTCGATGATGGCCTCGCGGGCCGCCTCGATTCCGAGGGTCTTGTGGACCTCGTGGATGTTGTTACACGTCGTCCGGGAGGCGTCCACGCCCTCGATCTTGAGCGTCTTCTTGAACGCGGAGCCCTCTGTGTAGAGGACGAACTCCTCGCCGCCATCGATCTCCTCCTTGCGGATGACGACGCGCGTGATGTCCTCGATGCCCTTGAACGTGATCTCGCGGAGCTGCTCGACGAGCTGGAGAAGCTCGCGATAGCTCGGTTCTTCCGGGCCGAACTCGAGGACGGTCCCGTTCTGTCTGACCGTCACGCCGAGGTTGTCCTGGATGATGTCCGCGATCTCGTCGGCGATCTCCGTCGTGCTCTCGACGGTCGGCCAGCGCTCCGAGAGGGTGTCCTCGTTGAGGTCGATCGAGACGATCATGTCCGCGACGTTCGTCGAGATGTCGCCGAGCGCGAGGATCTTCGTCGCCTCGATGTTCCAGACGACCTCGTGGGCGCGCTCGCGGTCCGTCGCGTGCTCATCTTCGAGGTGGACCGTCATCATCGGCGTGTCCGGGTTCTTCCGGGCGTCCACGAGCTCGATGAGCCGCGGAAGCCCCTGCGTGACGTCGATCTCCGCGACGCCCGCGTAGTGGAAGGTGTTCATCGTGTTGTGCGTCACGACACCCTGGGCAGTCGTGAACGTCTCCAGCCCGGCGACCGAGAAGTCGTAGACGTGTTCGTGTTCGGGCTCGATCGCGTCGATCGACTCGATGCGTTCCCAAGACGCGCGATCGATAGTTCGATCGACATCATCGGTCCCCTCGACTGTGGTCCCACCATCAGCCGCAGTGACAGGCGCGAAGTCGAATTCGGCGGTGTCTGCGGTCCCGTCGTATGAACCGACAACCGGAAGCTCGTCACCAACTTCGAGTGTGTCGCTCGCAATCGGCTTGATTTCACCATCTACCCGCTTCACGAACGAGTGCGCGCGCGTCGCGCGGATCGTCCGCCCGGATTCGAGCGTGAACGCGAGGAGGTCGTCCGGCGCGTCGTGGCGGCTGACCTCCTCGACGGGTTTCCACTCGACGCCCTCGTCGGCGCGAAGGCTCGGTACTTCGAGGTCATTCGGGGCGAGCGCAACCTCGTGGTCGTCGAGCGTGCGCGACTCGTGGGTCGCGAGCACGTCATCAACGAGGTCGCCGATTTCGACGATGTCCGTCTCGCCGCGACGGCGGACGAGCACGCGCTCATCGTACGGAACGCTCATCTGCGTTCCCGGCTCCCCGATGGACTGCGCGCTCACCGTCCCGACCGGATCAAGCGCCGGGACGCGCGAACTCGTGTACTGGGCCTCGACGGCCTTC
Organism: Halarchaeum salinum; assembly: GCF_039520965.1. NCBI lineage: Archaea > Methanobacteriati > Methanobacteriota > Halobacteria > Halobacteriales > Halobacteriaceae > Halarchaeum > Halarchaeum salinum. The sequence goes on along the minus strand of NZ_BAAABL010000073.1, from coordinate 15,226 downwards.
GCGATGTAGTTCGCGTGTTCCGTATCGACGCCCTCGCGGGCCTCGATCGTGTCGTACACGTCCTCCTTCAGGCGTCGCGGGAGGTCGGTGTCCTCCACGACAGCCTCGATGTCGTCTGTGATCTGGGTCATTTAGTCGTCACCCTCCGCGGGCGCGGAGTCCTCGTGCGTCCACGACTCGCCGTGCTCGGAGAGGTTCGTCGGCGGTTCGCGCTCGCCGATGAACTCCTCAAGGTCGGCCTCGCTCTCGAACTCGGATTCGAGGACGCGGTCGGCGATGCTCTCGACGTCGATGTCGGCCTCCTCGTCGGAGGCGACACGCACCGGGCTGGTACCGTCCTCGCCGAACTCGAACTGGACGATGGTGTCCGAGGTGTCCCGGACCGTCCCGTCGTACTGCGTTTCGAGCTCGGAGAGGGCGTTGATCAGCCGCCGCTGGAGGTAGCCGGACTTGGAGGTCCGGACCGCCGTGTCGACGAGCCCCTCACGGCCACCCATCGCGTGGAAGAAGAACTCCTTCGGGCCGAGACCCGACGTGTAGGAGCTCTCCACGAAGCCGTGGGCCTCCGCGGAGAGGTCGTCGGGCTTGTAGTGGCTGAGCGTGCGGTCCTCGTAGCCGCGGTTGATCCGCTCGCCGCGTACGGCCTGCTGGCCGACACAGCCGGCCATCTGTGTGAGGTTCAACATCGACCCACGCGCCCCGGACTCGGCCATGACGACCGCCGGGTTCGTGTCGTCGAAGTGGTCGCCCGCAATGTCACCCGCGGAGTCGCGGGCCTTCCCGAGCGTCTGCATGATCTTCATTTCGAGGGTCTCATCGACCGTCCGGCCGGGCAGGCTCTCCAAGTCGCCGGCCTCGTAGGAGTCGATGAGTTCCTCGACGCGGTCGTACGCGTTCCCGATCGCGTCGTCGATGCGCTCCTGGGCCTCCGCGGAAATGGACTCGTCGTCGATCCCGATGGAGAACCCGAAGTGCATGATCGCGCGCATCGCGAGCGCCGCGACCTCGTTGATGAAGATGCGGGCGCGCGTCGCGCCGTACACCTTCATGATGGTGTCGACGATGTCGCTGCCGAACTCGCCGACGCCGTCCTCGTCGATCGTCCCCTCGATCAGCTGACCGTCCTCGATGACGACGTCCTCGCCGGCGCTCGACTTGAACTCGAGGTTGAGGTCGTCGGGCAGGAGCTCGCTGAACAGGGTGTAGCCGGTCCAGTACTCCGCGCCGTCCTCATCGACGCCGTCCGCGGGCGGGAGCTCGTCGATCCGGGTCTGGCGCAGCAGGTCGAGCGCCTGCGTCTCGTTGAACGAGGGGTTGTCGTGCGTCAGGAGATACATCCCGCTGATGTGGTCCTGAATCGCGCCGATGATGTTCTCGCCGAAGCGCGGGCTGAGGATCTGCTCTTGCACGCGCATGAGGACGCGGGCTTCCGCGCGCGCCTCCTCGTTCTGGAGGGCGTGCATGTTCATCTCGTCGCCGTCGAAGTCGGCGTTGTACGGCGGACAGACGACGGTGTTCAGCCGGAAGGTCTTGTACGGCATCACGACGACCTCGTGGGCCATGATGGACATCCGGTGCAGGCTGGGCTGCCGGTTGAAGATCACGATGTCGCCGTCGATGAGGTGGCGCTGGACCTCCCAGCCGTGCTCGATGCGCTCGGCGAGCTCCTCGCAGACCTTCTCGGTGACACGCACACGCCGACCGTCCGGTCGCTTCACGTAGTTCGCGCCGGGGTGGCCCTCGGGGCCGTTGCGGACGTACTGGCGCGCGCGCTCCATGTTCTGCTCGTTGACGACCATCGTTTGGGTCATCTCGCGGGCGACGCGCTCGGGGACGCCGACCTCGTTGAGGGAGAGAGTCGGGTCCGGGCTGATGACGGTCCGGGCGGAGAAGTTCACGCGCTTCCCGGAGAGCGATCCACGGAAGCGGCCTTCCTTGCCTTTCAGGCGCTGGGAGAGCGTCTTCAGCGGGCGGCCGGAGCGGTGGCGCGCCGGCGGCGTACCACTGATTTCGTTGTCCATGAACGTCGTGACGTGGTATTGGAGGAGCTCCCAGAGGTCCTCGATGATCAGCTGGGGGGCACCCGCCTCGCGGTTCTCCATGAACCGCTGGTTGATGCGGATGATGTCCACGAGCTTGTGTGTGAGGTCGTCCTCGGAGCGCTGGCCGTTGTCCAGCGTGATGGACGGTCGCGCCGTGACCGGGGGGACCGGGAGGACGGTAAGGATCATCCACTCGGGACGCGACGTCTCTGCGCTGACGCCGAGCACTTCGAGGTCGTCGTCCGGGATGTCCTCGAACCAGTCCCGGATGTCGCTCGGCATCAGCTTGTTCATGTCCTCCATCGTGAGCTCCGCGCCGATGGCCTTCTCGATGGCTTTCCGGCCCTCTTCGCGCGGGCGGAACTCGCCGCTGAGGATCTCGTTGATCCGCGAGATGTCGATGTCCGTCTCCTCGGCGAGCGCCTGCGGGCTGATGCCCGCGTCGTCCTCGTCGGGGTCGGGCTGCATCGCGGAGGCGATACGCTCGGAGTAGTCGGAGGCGAGGACCTGCTGGACCTCGTAGTAGGTGGTGGGCTTCTCGTGTTTGACGTCGTATTGGGCCTCCCCACAGTGCGGACAGTTGGACTTCTTGCGCGCCTCTCGGATCGCGGCCTTCGTGACGTCGGAGACGTCCTGGCGGAGGCTGCGCGTTCGTTCGAGGTCGTCGCTGTACTCGTCCATCTCCTCTTCGGTGAGGAGGAGCCGGGAACAGCTCCGGCAGGTACCGCGCAGGAGGCGGCGGATGAGCTTCGAGAAGCCGACGTGGATGACGGGCGCGGCGAGCTCGATGTGGCCGAAGTGGCCGTTACAGGAGCCCGAGCGGTTCCCACAGGTCTTACACTCCAACCCGGGGTCGATGACGCCCAGCCGCGGGTCCATCAGCCCCATGTCGATGGGGAACCCGTCGTCGTCGTAGGTGTCGGCCGTGATGACCTTCGTGGCGCTCATCTCGCGGTACTCCTCCGGGTCCATCAGCCCGAAGCTGATTTCGCCGATCTCCTTCGGTGATTGTCCTGCTGACATGTGTTAGACGGCGTCCTCGAGTTCGAGGCGCGGCGCGATGCCGAGCGCCTTCATCTCGTCGAGTAGGAGCTTGAACGCGTAGCTCATCTCGATGTTGTGCACGTCGGTCTCCTCCCCGCAGTTCGGGCAGTAGACGCGACGCTGTTCTCGGTTCTCCACCGCGGTCATCCCGCAGTTGCCGCAGATGTGGACGTACTCCTGGTCGGAGGATTCGAGCAGGCGCTCTTTGAGCACCATCGCCGCGCCGTGCCCGATGACGGTGTCGCGCTCCATCTCCCCGAGACGCAGGCCACCCTCGCGGGCGCGCCCCTCGGTGGGCTGGCGCGTCAGCACCTGTACCGGCCCCTTGGAGCGGGCGTGCACCTTGTTCGAGACCATGTGGTAGAGCTTGTGGTAGAAGATGTTCCCCACGAAGATCTGGGCCTCGATCTTCTCCCCGGAGACACCGGAGTACAGCTGCTCCTTCCCGGAGGAGTCGAAGCCGTGCGTTTCGAGCGTCCCCCGGATCTCCTCTTCGTCCTCACCGGTGAAGGCCGTCCCGTCGACGGTCCGCCCGTCGAGCGCGCCGGCCTTCCCGCCGAGCATCTCCAGTACGTGGCCGACCGTCATGCGCGACGGCAGCGCGTGCGGGTTCAGGATGAGGTCGGGGACGACGCCGTCCTCGGTGAACGGCATGTCCTCGTGCGGCGCGAGGTGGCCGATAACCCCCTTCTGGCCGTGGCGGGACGCGAACTTGTCGCCGAGTTCCGGGACGCGCTCGTCGCGTACCGAGACCTTGGCGAGCTTCGAGCCGTCCTCGCCCTCCATGAGCGTCACCGTGTCGACGACGCCGTCCTCGCCCGAACGCATCGTGACGGACGTCTCGCGGCGTTTCTGCGGGCTGAGGCCCGCCATGTCGTCCGGCTCCTCGAGGAAGCGCGGGGGTGAGGTCTTCCCGAGCAGGACGGAGTTCTCGTCCACCTGCGTCTCGGGGTTGACCATCCCGTCGTCGTCGAGGTGCGTGTACGCGTCCTCGCCGCGCGAGCCCCGAACGTCCTCGCCGGGGACCTCGAAGCGGTCCTCCTGGCCGCCGGGGTAGCGGCGTTCTTCGCCCTCGTAGGTGCGGAAGAAGTGCGAGCGGCCGAGCGCGCGCTCGACCGACCCCTTGTTCATGACGAGGGCGTCCTCGATGTTGAACCCCTCGTAGGACATGACGGCGACCGTGAAGTTCTGCCCCGCGGGCCGGTCGTCGTAGCCGATCTGCTCGGTGGTCTGGGTGTTGACCATCGCCGCCTGGGGGTAGTGCATGATGTGCTGGCGGGTGTCCGGGCGGATCCGGTAGTTCGCCGCCGGGAGCCCCAGGCTCTGCTTCATCATCCCCGCACCCATCGTGATACGCGGTGAGGCGTTGTGTTCGGGGTAGGGAACCATCCCCGCGCCGATCCCGAAGATGAGCTGCGGGTCGATTTCGAGGTGCGTGTGGTCCTCGGTGAGGTCGTCCTCCTCGACGGCGACGAGGATGTCCTCTTCCTCCTCGGCGTCGATGAACTCGACCTTCCCCGCATCGACGAGGTCCTCGAATTCGAGGTCGCCGTTCTGGACGGCCTCGACGTCGGATTCGTCGGCAATCGTCTCGCCGTCCTCGACGACGAGCAGCGGGCGGCGCGCGCGGCCGGCGTCCGCGTTCACGATGACCTCGCGGGTCCGGTCTTTCACCGAGACGTTCACCATCTCGGAGACGTTGCCGCGGCGGCGGGCTTCACGGATCTGATCTGCGAGCTCGTAGGGGTCCGGGTGGGTCCCGACGAGGCTCCCGTTGACGTAGACTTTCGCGTCTCGTGCCTGGCTCATGTGGTTAGTCGTCCGCGGGCGCGTCGCTTTCGTGCTGCAGGCCGGGCACTCCCTCCACGCCCATCGAGGAGAGTTCGGCTTTCAGGTCCTGTTCGTCGTCCACGTCCTGTGAGAGCTCCATCGCCTGTGCGAAGTTCTTCACGAGCCCACAGTTCGGCCCCTCCGGCGTCTCGGAGGGACAGATGCGACCCCACTGGGTCGCGTGCAGGTCGCGCGCTTCGAAGTGCGGCTGCGAGCGGCTGAGCGGGCTGCGCAGCCGGCGGAGGTGCGAGAGGACGCCCATGTGGTCGGTGCGATCGACGAGCTGGGAGACCCCAGAGCGGCCGCCGACCCAGTTGCCCGTCGCGATCGGGTGCTCGAGGCGCTCGGTCAGCACGTCCGAGCGGACCACCGTGTTGACGGTGAGCTGTCGGTTGCGCATGTTGGCGCGCTCAAGCTGGTACTTCACGTCGCGTGCGAGCTTGTTGAGCGCCGTCCGGAAGAGGTCCTTCATCAGGTCGCCACTAACCTTCAGGCGCTTGTTGGCGTAGTGGTCCTTGTCGTCGGATTCGCGGCGATCGAGCGCGAGCTCGAAACACGCCTCGGCCATCCGGCAGAGGTAGTAGGCCTTGTTGATCCGCGTCTCCTCGTCCTCGACGCCCTCCTCATGGAGGTGCGGGAGGAGGTAGCGGTCGATGACGTAGTTCGCGCGTTTGAGCTGGTAGTCCTTCCCCTGCCCGGAGGCGACGCGCTTCCCGAGCGTCTCGATGGCCTCGGCCTCCGTCTGGACGTCGGCCTCCTCCAGGTTTTCCAGCATGAACTTCACGATCTCCGGGTCGTCGCTGACGCGGTGGACGATCTCCTCGTCGGATTCGAGGCCGAGCGCCCGCACGAGCGTCACGAAGTTGATCGACCCCGAAACGGAGGGGAACGAGACTTCGAGGATCCCCGAGCGGTTGCGCTCACAGAGCACGAGGGCGCGGTACCCGCGGCGCTGACTGAACGTCTTTGCGACCTGGATCTCGTCGCCGTACTTCGAGTCGTACTCGGCGAGGATCTTGTTCGGCGCGAGGTCCTCCGAGGTCATCAGCACGCGCTCGGAGCCGTTGACGAGGAAGTAGCCACCGGGGTCGGCGGGGTCCTCGCCGATGTCGACGAGCTCCTCGTCACTGTAATCCGCGATGTTGCATTTCGAGGAGCCGACCATGATCGGCATCCGGCCGACCTTCGTCTCGGTCGTATCGAGGACCGTCTCCTCTTCTTCCTCGCCGCCGCGCACGATGCTCATCTCCATGAACACGGGCGCGGAGTAGGTGATGTTGCGCAGGCGGGCCTCCTGCGGATACAGCAGCTCCTCCGAGCCGTCGGCCTCGCGGACGCGCGGCGTCGTGATGCGGACGTCGCCGAGCTCCACGAAGACCGGCTCCTGGTCCTCCTTGTCGCCGATGTCCGTCTCGATACGCTCCTTCTCGGTGACGACGTCCTGCATCCCCCGTTCGAGGAACGAGTTGAACGAGCGATAGTGGTGTTCTGCGAGCCGTTCCTTCGAGAAGTACTCTCTCGACAGCTTACGTCGATCTTGCTGTTGCATTATTCGATGACCAGTCGGTACACGATGGCTTCGTCCGTGGTTCGGGAGTCGCGCACGACCTTCACGACGTCGCCGATCTCGGCGTCGTCGGGCAGCGCGGGGTCGCGGCGTTTGATCTTCGGAAGCGACGTCCGCTCGACGTCGTACTCCTCAAGGACGTCCTCTACCTCGTCCTCCGGCAGGACGGTATGGTCGGGCACGAGTTCGTGTTGGCTTTCATCTACCATGGGTACACCTGGGTGGGGGAGAAGCGGCTCTCACGAGATACTACAGTACCGTTTACGCCCGAAGACGTTAAGTCTTATTAACTGCGTTCGCGCGTACGGGAGGGCCGCACGGTTTGGGCAGCGACGACGTGTCCTGTCAACGCCTCACTCGGAGGGGGTCGGAAAGAAAGCCTTAATTAGTTCACCCGGGTACAAAGAAATGCGTTCGAAGCCCGGATGGTGTAGTGGCCCATCATACGACCCTGTCACGGTCGTGACGCGGGTTCAAATCCCGCTCCGGGCGCTTTTCCCGAAACTAACTCGGTAGTAGCCGGTATTCGTGTCGCAAACCGGAAGTCGGGAAAATTCCCTCGCGCTTCTCTCGAAACCGATCGGTGAACGACTACCGCATGTCCGCAACCAATATTCGAGCAGCGACATCGGGGCGCGTGCAGGACAGTCACTCACCGGGTAGCCAAATCGACGGTCGAGCGGAAGAACTGGGTGCAAAGAGGTGGGTGCCGGCCGAGCAGCGCGATCCGCCGCGTGATCAGCAGTTTCGAGGCGGAGCCCCCGGCCTCAAGGAGCGAGAGCTTCCGGCTGGTCGGAAGCGCGAAGCGAGTAGGCCGGGGAGGAAGCCGACACTCACGACACAAACTACGAGGCAGTAGCTTCCCGACTCCCGAGTTATTAAGTACCACCGAATCAGAATCTGAAGTATGGCGGTCAGGCGTACCGCGCCGGTCAAACTCGTTGTTCCCGACGAGTACCGTGATGACCTCCACGAAACCGCCGAGCAATTCCTGTACTGTGCGAACGAGGCGAGTGACTACTGCTGGGACAACACCGACTACGAAGACTGCGTCACCTCGAACGTGACAGCCCGGGATGCGTTGTACGACCGGCTGCGCGAGGAGACTGAACTCACGGCGAACCTTGTCCAAGAAGCCATCCGGCGTGCCGTTCACGCTGTCGATAGTGGTGTTGACCGCTGGAAAAACGACAAGCGGACGAACAAGCCGGAGTTCACCTCCTGGAGTATGGTCTACGATAAGCGCAGTGCGACGTTCTATCGGAACAAAATCTCACTGTCAACGGTGAACGGGCGTATCGAGTGTGATTTCGAGTTGCCAGCGGATAGTCCAACGCCGTACGAGGAGTACGTCTTGTCCGAGGAGTACGAGTTTCGGACGAGTACACTCCAGTACGACCAAGCCAGCAACGAATTCTACTTCCACGTCAAAACGCGGAAGATAGACGAAGATGGAGAGGCTGTTGAGATCGAGGGTTCGGCCGATCCCGGGCACCAGACAGTCCTCGGGATCGACCTCGGTGTGAACAGTCTCGCCGTCGCCACCACAGGGACGTTCTGGAGTGGTGATGAGTACGACCACTGGATCCGGGAGTTCGAGAACCGCCGAGCAGAAATGCAACAGCGTGGCACACAAGCCGCACACAACGCCGTCCTTCGACTCGGGAAGCGAGAGCGAGCATGGCGGAAACAGTACATCCACACGGTCGCCAACGAGATCGTTGAGGAAGCGGTTGACTACGACTGCGACGTGATCGTATTCGAGGAGTTGACGGATATTCGAGAGCGACTCCCTCACGCTGACTGGCATCACGTGTGGGCGTTCCGCCGTCTTGTCGAGTACGTTGAGTACAAAGCTCCAGATCGAGGGGTGGCTGTAGAGCAGGTCGAGCCTGCCCATACGAGTCAGCGGTGTTCTCGGACTGATTGTGGGTTTACTCACGAAGACAACCGGGACGGCGAGCAGTTCCAGTGCCTGAAGTGTGGGTACGAAATCAACGCGGATTACAACGGCGCGAAAAACGTCGCGTTACGGTATATGTGGAAGCGACACCACAGCCTGCGTTCCTCGCCCACGTCGGGGAGCGCAGACGCACCAGTAGACGTGCGTATACATGGTGGGATGTTGAACGGTGACGGCTATCGGCCAACCGCCGACAGCTAATCACCGGGAGTCCACATCAAAGCCCCCCCCTCAAGGACCGAGGCGCGTATGCGCCGAGGGAGTAGGGAGGGGTAGTTTACTCTTGCTGTCCCGTAACGTCGTACTCCGTGCCGGTCGCGACGTAGAGGAGGTCGCGGACGACCGTCCCGAGTTCGGGGAGCAGGCGGAGCAGGACGAAGGTGAGTGCGACGAGCGCGACGACGGAGAGCGACTGTGCGATGACGCGGTCGGCGATGTAGTAGGACGTGACGCCAGTCTGTGCGGGGCTGAAAACGAGCTCGACGAAACGCCGCGCGAACGGCCCTTCGAACCACTGGTTCCCGTGTGCGATCGCGATGAAGGAGACGCGGACGACGTTCAGCGCGTAGATGACGGGGACCACGATGCCGAGCGCGAGCAGTCGGCGGCGCGCCGGGGCGCGGAGCGCGACGACGATGCCGGCGACGAGCGAGATGCTCCCGATCCCGGTACAGGCGAGGAGGACTTCGAGCAGGTAGCGATGCCCGTCGACGACGTAGAGGAACGCGTGCGGGAAGCCGGTGTGGGTGGACTCGATCGTCGGCCCGGTGAGGACCTGGGGGTGGTAGCCGAGTGCATTCTGGAGCCATGCGCCATGGCGCGCCGTCATCGCGATCAGCGCCCGCGCGACGCCGTCGATCGTGAGTACGGGGAGATAGATGAACCCCATGACGGCGACGGCGCGCGAGAGGATCATGAGCGACGGACGGGTGGCGTACACGAGATACGCGACGTAGAGCGAGCCGGGGACGGCGGCGGCGATAAGCACCGTCTCGATGACGCTCTTCTGTTCGAACCAGAAGTGCGGAACGAGGAGCGCCCAGAAGAGCGCGAACAGTGCCCACGAGACGCCGGCGACGGCGCGTGCGTGGCGCGTGTAGTCATCGCGGGTCGCGAGAACGGCGCTCGCGGCGAACAACCCGACGACGATCCACGCGAGCGTGTCGGTGGTTTCGAGCGCCATACAGGCCGTGTAGTCCGTCGGAAAGGATATGGGTAACGGTCGATCCGGGGACCAGCGCGTCGAGGGGCAGTGACGCGGAGACGCGTGTGGGGAACGGCGCTACTCCGCTTCGTCGGGAGAGCGGCGCTTCCAGATGAACGCGCCGAGGAGAATACCGATGAGGATGATCGCGCCGCCGCCGATGGGGAGGAGCGGCAGCGAGGAGCTCGGCGAGATGCTGACCGGAACGGTGTACGACGTGGTCGTCCGCGTCACGCCGTTCGGCCGGTCGTAGTTGACGACGACGTCGAGCGGGTAGGTCGTGCCGCCGGCGACGCCGGCCGCGCTCACGGCGTACGTCACGTTCGTCGACTCGCCGGGTTCGAGCGTCCCGATCACGCTCGTCCGGTAGTTGCTCTCGATCGGCCGCTCGAAGTATTGGCTGTCGAAGACGATACTCGGCTTGATGTTGTGGAGCGTCGTGTCGCCGTTGTTCGTCACCTGGAAGGTGAGCTCACTCCAGTCGGAGTCCTTCGGCGTGTCACCGCGGGTGCCGGCGGGGATTTTGTTCACCGCCGTGATGTCGAAGATCGACTTGTACGGACCGACGGCTGCGTGGACCTCGTGGACGTCGCTCGTGTAGGTGTCGTCCTGCTCGTTGTCGTAGTGGACGGCGAGTTCGACGGGAAGCGAGCTCACGTTCGCGGTCTTCGGGACCGTGCCGCCGTCGAAGGAGAAGGATCCGCTCTCGCCGGCGTCGAGGTCGGGGAGCGAGACGGCACGCTGATCGAAGGAGAATGCCGAGTCGTTGTTCGCGACGGCGAGCGTGGCGTCGTGGATCGGCTCGGGCCCGGTGTTCGTCACGGTCCCGGTGAGCGTCCCGTCGCCGCGGCCGATCCGCAGCGTGCTCTCGATGTCGTCGATAGCGAAGGTTTGCTCGGGCCGGGGGCGGAACGTCGTGAGGAGCCGATTGGACTGCCGGGTGACGCCGTCCGCGTCCGCGAACGTGATGTCCACGGGAACGGAGTAGTTGTGGACGTCCGCGATGTCGTCGACGGCGGTGTCGTAGGTGAGCGTCTTCGTCTCACCGGGCTCCCAGCGATCGACGGAAGCGCTCGCCGAGCGCCCGGACGAACCGAACGTGACGGCCTGCGTCTGCGAGGAAACCTTCACGTCCGCATTGGTGGCGACCTCGGAGCCAACGTTTTTGATCGAGACGCTGTACGTCCCGCGCTGATTGATGCGGGCGTCCGTCGAGTGATTCACGACCTGGAACTGCGCGCGGTCGCGGACGACGACCGGCACGTCGAACGTCACGTCGCGCGTGTAGTCAGTGTACCGCGGCTGGGAAGGGCCGTAGCGGACCGCCGCGGTGTAGGTGTACGACGCGTGGACGGTGAGGTGGTACGTTCCGGGCTCTGCGTCCTCGGGGACGGTGATGTCGATCCCGTACGGACCGTTGACCCCGTCACCGATGTCCCCGGCGGGGTACTGCTTCGTGTGGACGGTGATCGGACTGTCACCCCCGGAGACCGAGAGCTTCGTCGCGCGGGCGGTCTTCACTCGCTCCTGGTAGTTCGCGTTCCCACCCTGCGTGATGACGCCGTCGTTCTGTACGTAGAGGTCCAGCGTCGCCTCCGTCCCCGTCGTGAACTCGTTGTCCACCACCGAGGCGTGGAGGTCCGGGTGTCCCGCAACCGTGTTGTTGGTCTGCAGGGCCGAGGCGGTCAGCGGTGCAGCGCTCAACAGAAGGAGCGCGATGACTGCACTCGTGATGTATCGTTCGTGCTGCATGTGTGGTGTGTGTCCGTGGTATCGTCAGTCGCTGGTCGGTTGTGCGTCGGTGCCGTCGCCGCCCTCCATCTCCTCGACGTTCGACTGCTGGGAGAGCGAGCGCTCCGGAAGGAGCAGCGCGATGACGAACGCAACCGCCATCACGGGAATGAGATAGAAGAACATCCGATCCATGCTCAGCGAGACGGCGCGGACGATGTCGTCGCGGAGCGCGCGCCCATACTGCGGCGTGTGGAGCAACACGGGATCGAGCGCGCCCCGGGACTGCGCCCGGCCGGCGATGCGGACCATCATCTCGCTGAAGGAGTTGCTGTAAAGGGTCCCATAGACGGAGACACCGATCCCGCCCGCGAGCGTGCGGAGATAGGTGATAATCGTCGTCACCACACCGAGGTACTCGGGGCGGACGGCGTTCTGCGAGGCCGTCGTGAGCACCGGCATGATGAGCCCGAAGCCCGCCCCCGTGATGAAGAGGTAGACGGCGAGGGTGAAGAACGCCGTCCCGCCGTGGATCGTCGAGAGCAAGAAGAACCCGACGGCACCGAAGACCGCCCCCATCACCGGGAACGGCTTATACCGGCCCGTTCGGGTCATGAGGTTCCCCACGATGAAGGAGAAGCCCACCATCCCGATAATCATCGGCGCGATCAGCGCGCCGGCGAGCGTCGAGGAGACCCCCTGCGTGTACTGGAGGAACGTCGGAATGTAGTTGATGACGAGGAGCCGGCCGATACCCGCGCAGAAGCTGAGGCCGATCGCGGACGCGACGACCGGGTTCTTGAACAGCTCGAGCGGGAGGATCGGCTCCCGTGAGTTGTGCTCCTGAAAGAGGAAGAGCGCGATGCCGACGACCGCGGTCACGATCAGGAGGCCGATCCGCCACGACCCCCAGCCCCAATCACTGCCCTTCTCCGAGACGAGGATGACGGCGACCGTCGTCACGAAGAGGAACAGGACGCCGAGATAGTCGATCGTGTGGTCCTCGTCGGGGACCGGGAGGTCGAGCGTCGGCTCGATCACCGCGAGCGCAAGCAGCCCGATCGGGAGGTTGATCACGAAGATCAGCCGCCATGTGTAGTGGTCGGTGAGCCACCCGCCGAGGAGCGGCCCGAGGATCGTCGCGATCCCGATCAAGATGAACATCCCGCTGATGTACTGCCCGCGTTCGCGGGGGCTGAAGATGTCGCCGATGATCGTCAGCGCGAGCGAGATCAACCCGCCGCCACCGATCCCCTGGATCGCCCGGAAGAGCGTGAGCTGCGTCGCGTTCTGTGCGACGCCGCAGAGCCCGGAGGCCACCCAGAAGATGATGATCGCGGCGAGGAACAAGGGCTTCCGGCCGTACATGTCGCTCAGTCGCCCGTAGAGCGGCGTCGAGGCCGCCTGCATGATCAGGTACGCTGTGATTATCCATGTGATCTTGTCCTGACTCGCGCCGAGGTCACTGAGGATGTCGGGGAGCGCGGCGGCGACGATCGTCTGGTCCATCGCGGCCATCAGCACTGCGAGCATGAGACCGGCGAGAATTACCAGCCGCTCTCGGCCGATCCCCTCGACGGCCTGGCTCATAGTGGCAGCACCGAGCGCGGAAGCGACGCTGTGCGGTCGGACGGCCGACGCGGCGACGATGACGGTTCGACGAAGATCATCCGGTCACTAACCAACTGTTTGGTTAGTTTTTACAGCCAAAAGGGCTTCGATACGGTCCGAAATGTGCGGGCGGACGCGGACGTCGTGGGTGCGGGCGGACGCGGACGTCGTGGGTGCGGGCGGACGCGGACGTCGTGGGTGGGGGCAGGCGCGAGCGGTCGCTACGTAGCCGCGAGCGACGACGTATCCACGCTGAGCGTGGTGCCGTCGCCGGTCGTCGCGCGGACGGTGAACGACCCGCTCGGCGAAGGTGTCCACAAACGGCCGTCAGCGCCGGTCGTACCGAGCGTCTCGTTCGCGATCGCGATCGTCGCCGACGTCGGCTCGCCGTCCTCCATCACCGACACGCGAAGCGGGCCACCGGCATACGTTCGACTAACGGTCAGTCGGTTATCGCCGCTCGTCGTCGCGGCATCCGGCGACGCCACGAGCCCATCGAGGTCGAGGGTCTCCGTCTCCTGGTACACCTCCCCGGAGCTCATGTCGACGTACGAGTGGACGGTCCCGTTCGCGTACGTGAGCGTGAGCCGGTAGGCGTATTTCGCCGAGCTCGACTGGATCGGGATCGGGACGAAGCTGACGCCAGTACTCTGGTTCATCACCCACGGGTAGAGCGATTCGACATGCGAGATGATCGCGCTCCCCGAGGGCACCGCGGCCGGATCGGTGTCATAGTTCGTCGGGCGTGCGGCGCTCCGAACGTACGACCCGTCGTGGACAGCGGCGAGCGCGGTCCCGTTCGGTCCGGCCTCGACGAAGAGACGATCGAGTCGCGACTCGCCGTTGATCGCCGCCGCGACGCGATCGCGGAGCGAGTCACTGTACGCGAGGAGTTGCGCCCGAAACTTCGCCGCACGCGTCTTCGCCGCCGCACCGGCGGCCGGGCGTCCCTCGATGAACTGGGCGAGAGAGACGAGCGACTCCGCGCGCGCGTCGATCTCCGCGAGCGTCGTGCTGTAGTTCGTCGCCGACAGCGACCCGCTGCGGAACCGCTGGCGGGCGTCAGTCGCGTCCGCGACGAGATCGGCCGTACGCGCCTCGAGGACGTCCGTCGCGTTCGAGATGACGCGGCGGCGTTCCGTCTCGTTCGCAGCGCTGTCGAGTCGCTGTTGGAGCGTCGTGCGGGTCAGGCGCTGCTCGAGCGTTGCGCGCGACATCGCAATCGAGTCGGTGACGCTCACGTCAGCCGACGCGAAACCGCTACGCTCGGCGGTAACCGGGAGATACCCCGGCGTTGCGACGGCCGCGGTGGTGGACGATCCGCCCAGTGCGGCGGCCGACGACCCGGTCTCGGCGGGAACGAACGCGGTCGCTCCCGACGAAAGCAGGAGGACGCCACAGAGGAGGGCGATCGCGCGGGAGGAACTCATGGCTACGTGGAGGGGCTGTCGGAACCGACGGCACGGATCGACTTAAACGGGCGGGTGTCGAGCGACGGCGCTGTCGCTACGCGAAGTAGCGTCCGAAAGAAGAACCGCGAACCGAACCGCACCGCAGGTGACCGGTTCCGCCGGTCAGTCGTGTTGCGTTAGTTCTCGCGGCGGAGTGCCAGCAGGGCCGCACCTGCGAGCGCCACCAGCGCGAGGCCCACACCGAAGCCCGGCGACGAGCCACTCGACGTGGTCGTCGTCGACGTCGACGTGGACGTGGACGTCGTGGACGTCTCCTCGGTGGAGGACGTCGTCGACGTTGTGGACGTCGGCGTCGTCGTCGACGTCGTGGACGTCGTCTCGTTCTCGAGCGCGCTTGCGTTCACGACCTGGACGTCGACGCGGTCAGTGTTCTCACCGTCGTCGACTTCCAGCGTGTAGTTCCCCGTGGCGACGTCGTCACCGACGGGCATCTCCATGGACCACGACCCGTCCCAGCTCCAGTCCTCCGTGGACGTGAGCGCGACCGTGTCGCCATCCTGGCTCAGCAGCTCGAGTGTGACCGTGTTGTCCTCCGGCTGGAGGTTCGTCTGACCGGACACCATCGCGGTCTCACCCACGGCGATCGGGTTGAGCCCGGAGGCCTCGTGGCCCTCCGTGTAGACCGTGTTGATGCGGGTCGACGCATCGGCGAGACGGAACTGCGTCTCGACGACGTTGTCGTCAGAGGCCGTATCCTCCACGGTCTCCGACTCGAACGCGTTCCAGATCTGCGTGCCGTCACGCGAGCCCTGGCCGTTGCGC
>NZ_BAAABL010000072.1:0-20123 GCF_039520965.1 Halarchaeum salinum | reverse complement strand
CGCGCTTCCGACTGAGCGTCGGAATCCCTCGCTCCTTGAGGCCGGAGGCTCCGCCTCGAAAACTGCTGATAGGCTTAACAGTTCGGTGAGTGCCTCCCTCTGTCTGCGTAGAACGAGAGTCAGACAGGAGCACTCTTGCCTCAATGCTGGCAAGCGAGGGAGCACCCGGCCGGACCCAACTAGAAGACCGCAAACGAGTGGCTCCAAACGTGGATCGACGACCGGCGTCTCTCCTCTCCGTCACCGCGGAGTGACGTCGTCGCCAAAGCACGGTGTACTCGCGGCGTCGCGGACTTCGAGTGCCACGACGTCGTGCGCGAACGGCATCGACGACGGCTAGCGGTCATCGGGATCTCTCGGTGGTCGCCGTGCCACTTGTGTCGTGTATCCGGCTGACCGGTCTGTGGAGACGCCCCGAACGCCCCTCGACGGCTCGCGTGGCTCGTGCGGCGCTGGTTGTACGGCTGCGAGCATCGCCGCGTGGCTCGTGTCGATGCCGTGATCGCGCGCGGCCGTGCTCGGCCGACCGCGGGCTCGGTCTGTCGACACGCCAGCATCATGTGCAGTGTCGCCGCCTCGCTCCGCTCGCCGGGCGAAACTGGCGTGAAGCTGGCCGCCCGCGATGGCCGGGCCGCGCGCGCCACTCGGCCACGGTCCCGAGACCGAGCGCGTTGTCCGCGCCGCATCGCGCCCTCGCGGGCGCTGAAGGCGCGAGCGGCGCGTGTGTGACTGGTCGGTCGAAGAAGAACCCGCGAGTAGTGATCGCGGGTGTCGGGCGCGCTGTGCCGCCTGTGGAGTGGAACTCCAATGTCTAGTACAAACCTACTCGGTGAAGAAGGTGCGCGTGTAGCGAGCGACGAACAAACGCCCGACGTCTACGGAGCGTTCGAGGTGGTGGACGAAGCGGCGGAACGGGAGCGAAACCTGCGACCGACGGTGCAGATGGAGATCGCGGCGCGTGTCGACGTCGAGAACGCGTATGCGGGGTTGACGCTGGAAGCGGAGGAGCGGGTGAAGGCGCGGGAGTGGGAGATCGAGCGAACTGCATCGAGATTCGACCGGCGGCAGGACTCGGATCGGGAGGCGCGAACACGGAGCTACGTGGCGCGACGAACGCCGAGTGAGGTGTGGCAGGTCGGGCGGCGTGACCCTCGGGAGACGATGTCTCAGGAGACGTTGGCGGCGGTGAACCAGCAGGCGGCGCGGCTCTTCGAGCGAACGCGTGGGTACTCGCGGGCGGCGATTTCGCGAATGCTCGCCGAGCGCGTGCGGCGTGGGCAGGATGTCGTGGATGCGGTGATCGAACTTGGGGAGGCGCTGCAGTACGGGGCGGGGCAGCTCGTGCCGATCGGGGCACTCGAACAGGTAGAGAGCGACGAGGTGAGCGTGGAGGGACGGATCTCCCGGTTGTTTGACCCGAGTCATCCCGCGATCGCGCAGGTGGGCCTTCTGGAGGACGCGACGGGGACGGTGAAGTTGACGGTGTGGGAGAAGAGTCGCCAGCCGGTCGTGCGGGAGGGCGAGCGTGTGCGGGTGCGCGGCGCTGCGCTCAGCACCTATGACGGACGACCGAACCTCGCGGCGACCGGGTGGACAACGCTCTCCTTCCCCGAGCGCGGCCGGTGGTGGGAGCGATAGGGGCCCACGTCTCTTTTTCCGCCGCCTCACCCTCCCCAGCCGTCGTCCACGCTCTGCGTGGACGCCCCTCGCGCGTTCTCGACGCCGACGGCGTCGATTCATCGCGCGCCGTCGTCTCGAACCTGCCAACGAAGCACATCCATCCTCAAACCCGAGCTCTCTCCGTAGTTGTGCCCGGTTGTGAACACTACTGCGGTCCATATCGCATCGTGTTTAGTTAAGCGAGTTCCACCAGACGGCGAAGGACTGCAACCACGTTTCGGCGGTCGCTGGATCGACGTGGCTGAAACTATTGCTAAACGAAGAAGCACGCCGTTTTATCTCTCTAAAAACACGTTCGACAGCATTCCGGTTTCCGTGACGAACGGTCTGAAATCGGAGGCTGGCTCGCTGGAGTCCGGCCGCTAGATGCTGGGCGTGATCAACGAGAAACACGGTGTCTTCGACGTCGTGTTTCTCACGAAGCTCCCGCAGAAACTGCTGTGTGAGTGCTGTCGTAGTTGTCGTGAACAGCCTCAAATGCAGGAATTCGTACGTCCCTGGATCAACGGCAGCATACAGCCAGAACTGCTGACCATTAATCCGGATCACGGTCTCGTCGAGCGCGATGTAATCTGGGTTCGCATCGCTCGCTGGCTGTAGATCGTCCTTCTGCACCCAATCATGAACTGCTTTCCGTGACCGTTGGACACCGAACTTCGCAAGTTCTGAGATGGGATTCGAAAGTGAGAGCCCGGACGGGTGGAGCCGAATACCGAACTCCATCAGCTCGCTCGGTGTCCGCTCTCGCTCCACAAAATCCAAGTCGATCCAGTCGCTACAACCGCTGAGGCGGGCGATCTCTGCCATAGGCCAGCACAAAATCGCTGCGCCTCACTTTTCAGCCTTAACTAAACACTACCCGAGCTGGGGTCGAATGAGAAGTCTTAAATTCGCGCCGCGGCCTACATTTCGATGCGCCCGCCCTTAGCTCAGACTGGTAGAGCAGCCGACTGTAGATCGGCTTGCCCCCCGTTCAAATCGGGGAGGGCGGACTACTTCTGTCGGTGAACAACCGTTCGCCGACGAATCGTCCTCCGCGAGGCGATTTAAATCAGCGAGAGGAGTGAAGCGAGTCTCGCGCGCTTCAAATCGGGGAGGGCAGCCCTTCTGTCGGCGTCGCGCCGGCGACTTATTACCCATCTGGCCGACCTCCGTGTAGACGGCGTCACTCTCTTGGTAGCTGATAATTTCACCCCTTCTGATCCCGAAGTATTATCCACGCTGGGGTGAAACCATCCCGATGACGTGATACTCGTTGCCGGTCCAGACGCGTCGCTCGTAGACGGTCTCGACGAGCGGCGTGTCACCGTCGAGTCACCCGTCGCCCTCCCGGAGCGCATCCCGGCGGACACGCTCCTGGTGCTCGATCCGGACGTCGTCGACGCGCCTCACGACCTCGCTCGGGCGGCCCGCGAGCGCGCCGACGGCCCGCTCGCCGTCGTCGCCGTCTCCGCGACGCCGTGGGCCTTCGACGCGGCGGCGTACGACGGCGTGCTCGCCCCCGGTGTCAGCGACGAAACCGTCCGCCGGATCGCCGACCGCGCGCGTCGGATCGCCGCGTATCGGGACGCGGTCGCGGCCCTCTACGAGGCCTCACCCGGCTCGGAGACCGCGGCGGCGCGCGAACGGGCGGCAGAACGCTTCGCCGCCCTCCCCGACGATCTCGACGATGACGATATCGCCGCGCTCCTCCGCCCGGACGACTGAGACGCGTTCGCACGACGGCGACCTTTTACCCGCCGGTCGCGGAGGGGTAGCAAATGGTCGAAGCGTTCGCCGTCGCCAGCGGCAAGGGCGGCACGGGGAAGACGACGAGCACGCTCGCGCTCGGGTTGGCGCTCGCCGAGACGTACGACGTGACGGTCGTCGACGCCGACACCGGGATGGCGAATCTCCTCTTTCACGCCGGACTGGACGACGCCGACGTCACGCTCCACGACCTCCTGATCGGCGGGCGCGACGTCCCCGTCGCTGACGCGTGCTACGAGCGCTTCGGGCTCACCGTCGTCCCCTGTGGCACCGACCTCGCGGGGTTCCGAGAGGCCAACCCGGCGCGCCTGCGCGACGTGATCGCCGAACTCGCCGCCGACACTGACGTCCTCCTCCTCGACTCGCCGGCGGCGCTCGACTCCGCCGCCTCCGTCCTCCCGATCGTCCTCGCGGACCGCGTCGTTCTCGTCACCCAGCCGACGGTGCCCGCGCTCTCGGACGCCCTCAAGGTCCAGGAGTACGCGGCGTCGTACGGCACGGGCGTCGCGGGCGTCCTCTTCAACAAGGTCCGCCCCGCGGACGGCATCGAGCGGATCAGCCCGAAAGCCGAGCGCTACTTCGAGGGGCCGATCGTCGGCGCGGTGCCGGACGACGACGCCGCCCGCGCCGCGCGCCGCGCCGGCCAACCCCTCCTCGCGTACGCCCCGGACAGTCCCGCGGCGAACGCGTATTACGACGCCGCGGCCACCCTCGACGTCGCGAGCGGCGACAGCGATGCGCTCGCGGATCGCTTTCGTAGCGCCGTCATTCCCGAGGAGGTGTAGATGGACGTCCGCGCGGACTTCGGCGGCGACCTCACCTTTTCGCGTGTCGTCGCCGATCCCGGTGTCGCGCTCGCGCGCGCCCTCGACGAATCCGTCACCGGCTACGCGGCATTCGTCCCCGCAGACGCGCTCCTTCTCGGTGAGGGCGGTGACGGCCTGGTCGCCTTCGAGGACGGCGTCCCCGTCGGGGTTCGCCACTCGACGGGCCCGGTCGGTGACGACGCCGTGGCGGCGCTCGCCCTCCCCGGCCCGTACCACGTCCGCTTCTACGACCACACGGAGCCACCCCTCGGCCCCGACGCCGCCGTCGAACCGGACGCGCTCGCAGAACGCCTCGCCGGTGACCCCGCGCTCGCCGAGCGCACCCGCGAGCGTGCGCCCGACACGGTCGACACCGGCCCGGACGCCGTGACGGCGTTCCTCGATGATGACGCGGGCGTCGAAGCGATCCGCGAACGCGCGCGGGCGGAAGCTGAAGCCCGCGCCGCCGAACTCGGGTTCGAGCCGACCGACGACGCGTAAACCCTTCTCTCACCCGCTCCGTCGCACTACGACCGTCAGGTATGTCCCCGATCCCTCTCCGACGATCGTCACGTCGAACGCGACGGCGACGACGTGCGTCCCGTTCACGCGCTCCTGTACGACGACCCCGTCGATGGCGTCACACACGCCGAAGACCCGGCCGGGGCCGGACGGGCAGGCGTCGCGCGCCGACGCGGACGCGGCGCTCGCGTTGTACGCGACCAATACGACACGCCCGCTCCCGACGCTCGCGTTCTCGATCCGATCGACACTCGCGTTCAGCGCGTGTCGATAGTCGGTGACGGCCGGCTCGCGCTCGCTCCATGTGTAGCTCGCAGCGAGCTCCGGCCGCGCCGTGTCGACGGCGGGGTCGAGTGCGGCGACCGTCGCAGCCCCCGTTGCGTCACGCGCCGCCATCGCGTCCGCGTCGCCGGCGTAGCCGAACTGGAGGTACGCGGCGAGCGCCGGGACGAACGCGAGCGCGATCACGACGGCCGCGATGAGAACGAGCTGTCCGCGATTGCGGCTCACGCGTCCCACACCTCGACGGTGATCGGCCCCACAACGCTTGGCACGGTTGCGCGCCCCACGGCAACGCCGGGTGGCCGCGGGTAGCCGATAGTCCCCCACGGCGTCGTCGCGCGGTACATGTAGTTCGCGGGGAGCACGGCGTCGAGATGCGCCCGGAACGCCCTGCGCTCGGCCTCGCCGTCCCCGAGTACCGTCACCGTTGCGTTCCCCGCCGCGGCCTCGGCGGCGAGCACGGTCGCGACGTCGGAGGCGTACACGTCGAGTTGCCGCTCGGATCCATTCGGATGGGGGACGCCGAGCGCGAACCCGCCCGCGATCGCGAGGATCACCAGTACGCCGAGCGCCGCCTCGATCAGCGGGAGGCTAAGCTGGCCGCGGTCGGCCATTCGTCGCGGCGTCCGAGACCGTTCAGACATGCGCCTGCACCTCCAAAACACCCGTTCGCGTCGCCTCCGTATGCGCGACGAGACCGACGCTTCCGGCGGGGAGCGGGCTGTCGGCGTCGACGGC
This sequence comes from Halarchaeum salinum, assembly GCF_039520965.1. Taxonomy (NCBI): domain Archaea; kingdom Methanobacteriati; phylum Methanobacteriota; class Halobacteria; order Halobacteriales; family Halobacteriaceae; genus Halarchaeum; species Halarchaeum salinum. The sequence continues at coordinate 14,346 of NZ_BAAABL010000072.1, read as the reverse complement.
GACGCTCGCTGGTCGGTACGCGCTCACTCGGACGTGGTACGCGCCCGCGAGCCCCCGCGGGTCGTGCAGGACGACGCGCCCCCCGACACGAACCGTCGTGACTCGGGTGCCGTTCGGCGGCTCAATCGTGACGTCGAGGGCGCTCGCCCGCTCACCGAGTGCGAAGCGCGTATCGTTTCCGAACCGCGGGCCGTACGACCGCGTCTCCTCGGTGGCGACGAGGACGATCCGCCGGCTCGCGGCCCCCATCGAGGCGTCGCCGGTCGCCACGAGCACCTCGCCGTCGAGCGCGATACGGACGGCGTGCCCGCGTGCGGCCGGGAACGCGGCTTCGAGGTCGGCGGCGCTCAGGTTCCGAAGTGACGACTCGCGCAGGACGTTCGCACGTCCCCGGTCGCTGAACGGACCGTCCGCGGCGACGGCGCGGGTCGCGATGGAGTCGGCGAGGCGCGCGTCCGACGCGTCCCTGTCGACGCCCGCGAACGCGCCGTGGGTCGCGACGAGCGCGACGCCGAGCGCGCCGGTCACGAGGAGCAACGCGACGCCGAGCGCCAGTAGCGAGGCCTGCCCGCGCCGGCCGGTCGCGTTCATCTCGCCACCGACCGGAGCTCGACCCGCCACGCGCTCGCGTTCCCGGTGACGACGACGACCGCCGGCCGGTCGCTCCGCCACGTTCCCTCGACCCGCGTCACGCGCTCTGGGAGGCTCAACGACGCCGTTCCGCCGACGCCGCGAACCGGGCTGTCGAGGACGAGCGTCCGGTTCGTCGCCCGGAGTTCGTATGGCTGCGCGCCGATGGTCGCGGGCAGCGAGACGGTTGCGCGAACGCGCACCGAGTCGGCGGGCGTGCTCGGCACCGCGTCCTCTAGTGCGATCGCACCGGTCGCGAGCACGCGATCGCCGAGCGTCGACGCGGCGTCCGCCTCCGTCGCCGGCACGACGCCGCCGTAGAGCGTCGTCGACACCAGCGCGACGTAGAGCAGGACGATCCCGATCCCGAGCGTCTTCGAGACGACCGGCGTTAGGCCCCGATCCGTCTTCATACCGCGACCTCGACGTTCCGCACGACGACGTACGCCCGCGCCGCCGGCGGATACGCGATAACGACGCTCGCGAGCCCGTCACCGTCGATGTCCTGCTCGCCGACGACTGTTCCAACAACCCCGTCGCGCTCGTAGTAGCGGGCAAACGCGTTCGCGTTCCGCGTCTCGACGGCGAGTTGGTACGTCCCAGCGTCGAACGCCTCGCGTGTTACCGTCGTGTTCGTCCACAGCGTCGCGCCGCCGCCGCGTCCCGACAGGTCGATGTCGCCATTACTGATCACGAGGTCGAGCACGAGCGCGTCGGGGACCGCGGTCGCACGGACGGGCCGTGCAACGCGCGCCCAACCCTGCGTGCGGACGACGCTTGCGCCCGCGATGCTCGTGACGCTCCGGCCCTCGGCGTCGAAGACGACGGCGCTCGTCCGGTAGTGCCGGACCGTGCCGTTCGCGTCGAGCACCCGGACGTCCCGCGGATCGGTGTGGAGTCGCCCCGTGCTGAAGGGGACGCGTCTGGTGGCGTGTCCTGTCCCCACCGTCGGCCCGAACCCGCCGTCGAGCGCGTCCGCAACTCGCGTCGCGTCGGCGTTCGCGGCGGTTTCGCCGACCACGCCACCGACGCTCGCGGCGACGACAGCCATCGAGAGCACGGCGACGCAGCAGAGGAGCGCGACGCCGACGACGTGCGACTGGCCGCGTTTCGTTCGAGCGGTCGCGCTCACCGCATCACCCCCGCGAGCGCGAAGACGGCGTACGTCAGGACGACGAGGAGCCCGGAGTGCAACAGCGCCTCGTAGCGCCCGCGGCTCGCCGCGCCGGCGAACCAGCCACAGGCGAGCATCGTCGCCTGCGTGACGACGTAGAAGCGATAGCGTTCCCGGGATGGATCGACAGCCGTGGGGTTGATGGCGAGGCCAGCGGTACTGCCGCTGACGGCGGCGAGCTGTGCGAAGCTTCCGAGGACGTAGGCGTTCACTACGATGACGATCCCGACGACGAGGAGCGCGGTCGTCCACCCGACGGCGACGTACACCTGGAGCTGTGAGCGGAGGGCCTTTCGCTCGTCGTACAACCGTCCGATCTCCATCTGGAGGGCCTCGAAGGCGGTTTCGGCGTCGCTGCCCGCGTCGAGCGCGCCGGTGACGAGGCCGATCGAGCGCCCGGCGAGCGGCGTGCCGATCCGTTCGGTGAAGCGAGTCAACGCTGTCGCGCGGACATCGTTCCCGTACGCGGTCAGCCCGAGGTTGAACGCGAAATCGGCAACGTCCTCGCCGAGCGGGCCGAGGTGGGCGTCGTGCGCGACGGCCTCGACGGCATGCGTGAACGGCTGGCCGAGCCCGACGTAGCCGGCGACGCCGTGGACGAAGTCTTTGATCTCGCGGTCCTTCGCGTCGTCGCGGCGCGCCCTCCGGACCGCGATCGCGCCGACGGGAATCGCGCCCGCGGCGTAGCCGAGCAACGCGGCGTTGACGACGTCCAGCCCGGCGACGTGAAGAGCGAGCGCCGCGAGCGCGCCCAGCGGGAGGAGGACGACGATTGCGTCCGCCGGGTTGTTGCGGACGCCGGCGAGGATGCCCCGGAGGTCGGGCGAGCGGACGTACCAGTCCAACCCGTAGCCCGTCGGGCGCAGGGAGTCGACGAGCGTCGCCGCGCCCGCGCCGACGACGAGGACGCAGGCCGCACAGCCGTAGACGACGAGCGCGCGCAGCGACACCGGACCGAACGCGGTCGCGATCGACCGGTCGAGCGACGGTGCGAGCACGCTGAGGACGGTGACGACGACCACGAGCAGCGTCGGGACGACGAGGAGGACGACGAACAGTTCGGCGAGGAGTTCGAGGAACCCTGCCGCCTCGTCGTTCGCGCGCTCCTGGTGGTTCGCGAGCATGCGCGCTTCGAGTTCGAGGAAGCCCTCGACTGCGTCCGGGCCCTGCTGAGCGTGCTCGCGGAACTTCAGGAGAAAGGGCGCGAGCAGCCCCCGCGAGGGCGTGTCGCGGGCGACGACGCGCAGTGCTTCGCCCATGCTCCCGGTGAGTTCGGTGCGCGACTGAACGGTGCGGAAGGTCGCGGCCGTCTCGCCGAAGGCCTCGGGGCGATCGGCGACCCGCGCGACGAGGGTCCGGTCGTCCGCGCCGCCCGAGGCCAACACGCGGAGGTAGCGCACGGCGCTCGGGAGCGTCTGCTCGATGTCGGCGCGCCGGGCGAGTGCGGCGACTTGCAGGTAGCGCCCGCCGCCCCGAACGATCCCCTCGAAGGCCGCGACGCCGGCGAGCACGCCCGCAACGAGGGCAAGGAGGCCGTTCGGCACCCCCGACAGCGCCGCGAACAGCGGGCCGCCGAGCGCGAGACACGCGCCCGCGCCGAGGGCGGTACAGCAGAGCGCGACGAGTACAGCGCACGCGTAGACGCGCGCGAGATAGACGTCGAAGCCGGTCGTGATCGTCGTCGCGCGGTAGTGGCCCCGATCGCGATCGTGGCGCGGGCGCTCCGAGCGACCGCCGAACAGCGCGTAACACGCCCGGTCGAGGGCGTGGACCCCTCTCACGCGACCCTCCGATCGTCGCTCCCGGCCGGCCCTGCATCGCCGTCCGCGTCGTTCACGTCCGCCGTCGCCATACCGCTCACGTCCGCCGTCGCGTTGTGCCCGCGCCGGACGCGCTCGACCGTCGCGGCCTCGTCCACGCGGAGGTCCGCAAGGAACGAGAAGAGGGCGTCGACGTCGCTCACGTTGTGCTCGACGAGATACCGGACGTAGCGGTGTTTGCGCTCGTACTCGGCGCGGACGTCGCCGACGCGCCGGTCCGTCCGGGCCGCGAGGCGCGTGAGGAACGCCGACTCGCCCCCGTGTATCTCGAACCCGCCGTCGTGGGTGCGCTCGACGAGCCGCCGGTACCGAACGGTCGTCCCGTCGTTGACGACTTCGCCGTCTGCGGGGGCGTCCGCGTCGCGGACGAGTTCGACGAGCTCGCCGACGTAGCGCTCGCCGCCGACGTGACGCGGGAAGACGACGAGATCGACCTCGCGGAGGAGGTACGCGGGCAGTCCACGCTCGGTCACGCGATTGACGAGCGTCTCCACGTCCTCGGCGTGCGTCGTCCCGATTACGCCGTGGCCGGTGTTCAAGACCTCGCCGAAGGTCTCGAAGCTCGCGGGCGTGTTGATCTCCGCGATGACCTCGACGTCGGGGTTGAGGTAGTTCGTCTCGGTCATCAAGTCGGCCATCGTCACGCGCTTGAACGGGTTCTCGTGGTCGCGTGTGGTGAGCGAGACGCCGGTCTCGTGGGGGAGTCTGACCTCCCGGGAGCCTTCGTCGATGCTGATCGGCCGGTCGTCGAAGGGGACGAACGGGAGATGTGCGTTGAGCAGCGTCGTCTTTCCAACGCCGGTCGCGCCGCTGAATAGGACGGCGGCGTGATGCTCGTAGGCCAACCAGAGATAGGCGACGGCTTCGGTCGGCATGCTGCCGCCGCGCACGAGGTCGACTGGCGTCAGCGGGTCGGGCGACTGCTTGCGGATGGAGACGTGTGGGCCGTCGGCGCTGATGACCGGGAGCGCGACGGCACACCGGATCGTGACGTCGGCGTCGACTTCGGGCGGTCGGAGGTTCACCTTCGCGGAGGGCTTCGAGGCGTTCAACTCGACGCCGTCGCTCGCCGCGAGTTGCGTCACGAGGTTGACGAAGCGCGCTTCGTCCTCGAAGACGAGGTTCGTCGGGACGCGCTCGTCGCCGCCCCGCGGGACGACCTTCACACGCTCGCCGACGCGGTTCGCCTCGACGTCCTCCAGTCGCTCGTCGCGGATCGGCACCGTGAGCTCGCCGTCGCCCACGAAGTCCCGGAGGACGTAGTAGACGAGATCGTCGAGGCGACCGTCCTCGAAGCGCTTACTCACGGGCGGCACGGCGAGATCGTACGCCGCGAGTGCGGCACGAACGCGATAGCCGACGGCCTCGCGCCACGCGCGGGTCTGCTCGGCCGCGAGCGCACGCGAGAGGTACCGCTCGCCGTGTTCCCGGACGAAGCTCGTCCGGTCCGCGACGACTTCGTCGACGTTCGTCTCCCAGATCCGGTCCTTGCACGCCGCGACCAGTTCGGCGTCGCCGGGGAGCAACGGTGGCTCCTGTACCGCGTACTGCAGGTCGAAGGGGTCAGCGCCGAGGAGGTGTTCCCGATAGACGACGACCGGCACGTCGAAGTCGCCGAACGGGACCGTGTACGACTCGACGCGCTCCGAGAGGAACCGCCCGAGGTGTGCGGGCCGCGCCGGTAGCGATGTGCGAGCGGGCGCGTAGTCGGCCGTGTGAACGACGAGACAGTCGTCGCTTGCGTCCGCGATCTCGATCCGCTCGTCGAGCGCGTACGGCGTCAGGTCGCCGAGACAGCGCAGATCGCGGAGCGCGTAGTAGCGTAATCGGCGACGGCTCGCCTTCGAGCGGGGTGCGAGGCCGTCCACGATGCGGCGGTGTTTCGCGTCGAGTCCGGCCGCGACGCGCTCGACGCACCCGTGGCGGGTCCGTGGCCGTTCGAGCCCGGCGTCCGCGAAGTGCGCCGCGATCCGCTCGCGCGCCGCGGCGTCGTCCGCGGGGAGGACGGGTTCGCGGACCTCGTAGGTGAACTCCGCGCCGTCGTCGCGAACGGTGACGACGACATCGGGGTGGACCTCGTACTGCGCGCGAACGTTCGGGGCGTACCACGCTTCGGTGTCGTCCGGCACGACGATTGGGGGGACCGGAAAATCCATACACCTGTCAGAACAGACGTGTATATAAGCAGATCGTTGGTTCTCGGTAGCATGACGATACGTTATACAGTGACACTACCAGCGGAGCACGAGTGGGTTCACGCACCGCCGTCGTGGCGACGTCGCGATGCGGCCGCACTCGCAGATCGCTTCCGCAGCGCCGTCACTACCGTTGCCGCTTCTGTGGGCAGGAACGACCCGAGCCCGCACACCTCCAGCGGGTATGCGCGACGCCGTACTCGACGTCGCCGATCCGTGACGGCGAGTACGACATCGACGATCCACGGACGCGTCGCGCGCTCACCGAGGCGATGGTGACACGCTTTACCGAGCACGGCGCGTGCTACGATGTTCAGAGTGAGAGCGGCGCGACGTACCAAGTGGACGTCGCGGATCGGACCTGTACGTGCCCGGACTGGGCGAAACGCGGGCGCGACCTCGGCGAGCAAGGGTGCAAATACCTGCGCCGTGTCGATCTCGAGATCCTGGCGCGTCGCCTACCACGCCCGGACGGGCGTTTTGCGCGGGAGCGCGCCTCGATGCGCCGGAGCACGGCGTGAATTGACGTCCTCCCACGCCTTCAGGCGTGGGAATCCCGACTGCGTTGGGATATTAAGGTCCGCGGTTCTTGACCTGTGCATTAGCTGGAAGAGAGGGCGCTAAGCCCCCGTCCTCAAGGAGCGAACGAAGTGAGCGAGTAGGGCGGGGTAGTTCACATGAACGCTCTCGAGCGTGCTGAGACGAACCTGCTGACCCAGTAGAGTGAAATAGCATTCCGAGGAATGATATACTCACGCACCCTACGTTGGTTCGATGCCAGATCCCGCCCCAGCGTTTGAGGACGTGAACGAGCGTGCCAAAGAGGACTGGAAACGTGACACCAGCCCCTTCGACCGGGTGCAGGCCGTGATGCGCACGGCGTACGAGCCCATGAGCGCGGCGGCCGTCGCCGAGAACGCCCTCACGTCGGAACAGACGGCCCGCAAGCATCTTCGATCGCTGGTCGAACATGGCTACGTAGCAGAGACGGCGTCGCCAGACTCGAAGGGCACGCTGTATCGCCGATCCAATGACTCGCTCGCCCTCGAACAGGCGCGGCGTATCCTCGACGAGACGGACACCGAGACGCTCTCGACGCGCGTCGTGGAGATGCGCGAGGAGCTTCGAGCGCACGCCGACCGGTTTGGCGCGAACTCGCCCGATGAGGCCGTTCGCGCCCACGCCGATATCGACACCGAGACGCTCATGGAGTGGCGAACGACGCGGCGGAACCTCGCCTTTGCCGAGGTGGCGCTTGCCCTCAGCGCGGTCGAAGACGCCACTGGGGCCGCAGAAGCACTCTGATGGACGTCGACAGCGGAGACCGCGATTCGCACGCGCTTCGAGGCGCGATCGACGTGACGAAGCTCGACGCATTTCGAGACGCGTTCGTCGCCATCGAGCCAGCGGCTTCAGGAGCAGTCGATGACCGACTCAACCCCCGAGAACTCCGACTCACGATACCGTACGGCGTCGACGAAGCCGATACAACCAGATTCACGGTTCGATGGACGACAGCGGATGACTACAACGTTCATTACTCGGATACGTCCGAGCGCAACCTTCGGTGGGATCTCCACCCGCACGACTTCTCAGCACCGCCCGACGACCGACACTTCCACCCACCGCCAGATGCGTCAAGCGTGGATGACACCGTTGAGGCGTCGTGTTTCGGGGAACCCTCGGTCGACCTCGTTGCTCGAACAGTTCACCTCTTGTGGCGACAGACACTCGACGAGGGGTCGATGACCGATATCAACGCTGGAACGAACCAGCCCTGACCGTACTCAGTCGAAGCGAGTACAGTGTAGTCGCCGTGACTGGACTCACAACCACGCGAGACCGGCGTTGAGCTCGTTGAGAAACGTCTCTCGGACGTCCGTATCGGCGGGGAGCGAGATTCGTTCACCTTCACGCTCGACGATCGTTTCTTTGAGGAACGGGTGGGCGGGCTCGAACGACGGACTCGTCCGGATGCGGTGGTCGCTATCGATGATGAAGAGCGCGGCGTCGAACGCCCGGTGGTGCAGCGTATTCAGGACGAAGACGTTCTCGGGATGCTCGGCGAGGTCGGGACGCTGACTACGCGGGAGGACGTGTGCGAGGTCAAGCAGTGACTCCTCACGGATCCCCGTGATCGGACACGCGTGACTATAGCGCTCGAACGTCGCGTCGCGGAATGCATCACTGACGACGGTCTCGGTGGTTTCGTAGCGGCGAACGCGCCCCTCGGCGTCGAGCGGTTCGCCAGTCGGCCACTGGGCAACCTCGCCAGTTTGAACCCACTGCTGCCAGACCGCCGGTGCCGCACGATCATCGTTCTGACGCGCGCGCTCGTGCAGCCACGTCACGGGGACGGCCTCCGCGTTGAGGATGGAGAAGTGGAAGCGATAGTTCGGGATCTGTGTCCCGTCACCGGCCTGGTACGCGTGGACTTCGAGGTGGTCGGGGACGCAGAGCCCGCAGAACTCGACGACGCCCGACTCGGGTTTCTGGAAGATGAGGACGGGGGGGGACGTCCTCGCGTCGACCCGCTGCGGCATCGTCGAAGGCAGCCTTGATCTTCAGGTTCTGCGTGGACTCATCGTAGGATTTCTCGGCTTTCGCATCACCCCAGTAGCTGACGTAGCCGGCGTTGACGGCGAGCGTATCCTCCCACGGATCCTCGTGTTGGGAGATCCCGCTATCGTTCGAGACGAGCACGAGCGCCGCGGGCGTCTCGGAACGCTCCGCACCGAGATCGCGAATCCCTCCGGTATTCTTGATACCCCTATTTAATGAGCCGCGGATCCAGCGGAGGAACTGGTCGTCCGGGTCGCGATAACTCCCGGTGTCGCGGTATCGACGACCGACCCGGAACGCATGCTGCATGCTACTACGGCATTATCGCCGTCGGTGTATAAAGGCCGGCGCGATGCACACCACTCCAAGAACTCTTCGTGACGTTCTATCGCCTTATACTCGCAGCCGATGTCGCGCTCCGTATACTCGGCGTCCCCGACCATTCTTAACCAACAGCTCCGCGAGAGATCAGCAATTGTTGGTTAACCGCGTGCAACCGCCATTTTTTGGCCGCCCCTGACGGGTGCGGGGCGGCCCGGAGAGCCGTCCCGGACACGACCATGAGTAGCCGTATCTACGAGCGACAGTTCGACGAGGACGACGGACAGACACTACCGACCGACCCAGGCTGCCCGGAGTGCGGGGGCGACACCGTGACCGACGGCGGGGAAACCGCGTGCGTCGAATGCGGCCTCGTCGTCGAGGAGTATCGGATCGACCACCGTGGACGGCTGTACACGGGATTCGACGAGGAGACCAACGTCGAGCGGACGGGCCCACCGCTCACCGAGGCGCGACACGACCGCGGGCTCTCCAGCGAGATCGGGTGGAAGCGGGACGCCCACGGAAACACGCTCTCCGGGCAGAAACAACGCCAGATCGCGCGCCTCCGCACCCAACAGCACCGGGGCCGATTCGACTCACGAGCCGAGCGGAATCTCGCGCATGCGTTCGGGGAGATCGCGCGTCTCGTCGCCGCGGTCGACTGCCCGCGCGCCGTCCGCGAGTCGGCATCGGCGCTCTACCGACGTGCCCAGAACGAGAACCTGATTCGGGGGCGCTCGATCGAGAGGGTGGCGGCCGCGGCCGTCTACGCGGCGTGTCGGCAGGACGGCGTCGTCCTCTCTCCCGCGGATCTCGCGGGCGTCTCCAGTTGCACGGTGCGGGAGGTGCGTCGCACGTACGGCGTGTTGAACACCGAACTCGGACTCGCGACGCCCATCGTCGACGCCGCGGGCTTCCTCCCGCGGATCGCGGCCGACTGTGACGCCCCCGCCGACGTCCAGCAGCGAGCACGCGAGCTCGTCGACGACGCACGCGAGGCCGGCTACGTGAACGGCCGGAGTCAGGCGGGCGTCGCCGCGGGCTGTCTCTACGTCGCCGGCATCGACGCCGAGCAGCGGATGACGCAGGCCCGCCTCGCCAACGCCGCGGACGTCTCGACCGCGACGCTCCGCAGTCGCGTCGCCGAGATTCGCGATCTCGAAGCGTAGCACGAGTGCGACGACTTTCCCGCGTAACTCCTTAGGTAATACAGCGAGTAGTATCGTCTATGAGTACCGAGAGTGACACCGAGGGCGAGACGACGCGCATCACACGGAAGGGGCAGGTCACCATCCCGAAGGAACTCCGCGAGGAGTTCGGCCTTGAGCAAGGCGACGAACTGCTCTGGCAGAAGACTGAAGACGGTATTCGGGTCAGGAAAGCGACGCACTCCGCGGGGCGAGGGATGCTCGTCGACGACGACGTCTCCGAAGAGACCCGCGAGGAGATGGCGACGGAGATGGAATCGGAAATCCGCGAGAAGCGCCGGTCGGAGTGGCAGCCGTGACACGGTACACGGTCGACGGGGTCGGGATGGCTCGGTACCTCGTCGACCAGCTGCCGCCTGCCGCCGACGACGTCTTTCTGCGAGCCGAGCAGGGCGTCGACGTCCTCGAGGCGCCGACGGTGACGGTGAGCGAAGCGATCTGGACGGTCGTGAACAAGGGGAAGATCGCCAGTGTCGAAATCGATACGACGCCGAATGCGGTCCTCCGGGGACTCGTGAACGATGGGCCGATCACTGTCGCGGAGTCCGGGACACAAGACCTGGCCGTCCTCGGCAGTCTTATCGACCACCACACGCTGCACGACGCTCTTCTCATCGCCAACCACCGGGTACGGGGTACCGAAGCTATCGTGACGAATGACGAGGAGTTCGACAGCGAAGCTACCGTCTGGCGCTAGCTGTCACGGCCAGTCGACCTTGCCGCGCTCCCGACGCTGTCTGTCCGACGAGTCGGTGTCGCGGTGACATCCGCTTGGCCGTGAACCGAGAGAGTGCAGGCCCCTCACGTAGTCGGACGAAGACTGACGACGGCGAGGATTCTGGTTCCGCAGGTGGAGGACGGAACTGTGGCGATGTTCGTGGTCCACGTCGCGGCCGGCTGTGACGTCCCCGCTGGCGTCTAGCACCGAGCGCGTGAACTCGCCGAGGACGCCCGCGAGGCCGGCTACGTGAACGGCCGGAGTCAGGCGGGCGTCGTCGCCGGCTGTCTCTACGTCGCCGGCATCGAGGTCGAACGACGGATGACGCAGGCCCGCCTCGCCAACGCCGCGGACGTCTCGACCGCGACGCTCCGCAGTCGTGTCGAAGAGACCCGCGCCCTCGAAGCGTGAGTGCGGTGACGCCAGGAGCGCGACGACGACGGCACCTTCAGCTGACCCGCTCTTCCTGACGGCCGTCGAGCCAACTATGGAGTGAACGGGTTGCGGGCCGTGTGGACGGGTTCGATCCCCATATGCCGGAAAATCCCATCCATCTTCCGCTCTAAGGTGTAGACCGCGACACGATTGGTTTCAAGGGAGTTCAGATACGCGATGAGTGCGCCATCGGCAAACTCAATGTGATCATACCGCTCCATCAGACTCCGCGCCATCTCGACGACTTCCTCAGAGGGATGCCGGTAGTCGATCCGTGGGGACTTCCACACCTCGAATCGGTCTCGGAGCGGTTGTATCCCGCCGTCGTCCTTGATGTGGTCGAAGGTCTCCTGCTGGATGTTCGTGATGACTCGGACCTCCGGGAGGTCGCCGCGGACGATCTTCCCGACGATCTCGTTCGCGCGCTCGATCTCGTCATCGTCGACATCGAGATACCGTGGGTCGCCAGCGGGATAGAGGAGGGACGTGTCGGCCGCGGCGACCGCCCTCATGCCTGGTAGTACGGCGGCAGTTCGACCTCCTCGTCGCTCGTCCGCCAGTAGAGGTACATCCCGGCGGACTTCCGACGACGGACGTCCCCGGTCGCTCGGAGGTCCTCAAGGAGCTCGCGGGCGCGCTCCTGCGAGCAGCCAAGCACCATCTTCACGTCGCTCGTCGTCACCGTCGGCCCCTTGACGACCTCGAACACGCCGAGGACGTCCTCGCGGGAAACATCGTCGGGATACCGCACATCCTCCGGCCAGTCCTCGGATTCGCTCATACCCGCGCTTCGCCTGCGACACACTTCACCCCTTCCCCGACGCTACGGCGGAGAGAAAACGATTCCGTCGATCTTGTCGATCCGGGCTTGACGCGAGGGAAGGCCGCTACACGCTGCCGAGGTTCTACCGGAACTGCCAGGACTCATCTCCGTTCTCCATCGTATGTCGCCGGCATCAAGGCGGCGCAGCGGATGACGCAGGCCCGCCTCGCCGACGCGGCGGGCGTCTCGACTGCGACGCTCCGGAGTCGTGTCGAAGAGATTCGCGATCTCGAAGCGTGAGTGCGGTGACGCGGCCTTCCTTGACCCCCCGCGATCGTCGTCGGAACAGATGAAACACGGTGTGTGCCCCCTCGATTTGCGCTCCACCCGTGGACTACTGGACAGATGAAACGCGGTGTCACGACGCTCTCGAACATCTTCCTCACGGTGGGCGCTGTCCCGCTGTCTGTTCACGCAACAGCACGTCTCGACATCGTCCGAGCGTGATCGCCATTTGTCGGCGCGCCTGCGAGGGGCGCAGGCGCGTAGAAACGGGCCTGTGTAAACTATGGACCAATCAGCAACGACGACGACGGTGTTCGCGGGGATCGACGGTCGAGCAGACGCGGCGCTTCCGGAGTGGTACGCGGCGCAGTACGGTGAGGACGAAGTAGTGTCGTTCGCGGAGGCGATCCGGAGTCTCCCGCGAGCGGTCGCCTCGACGGTGGCGTTCCAGAACCCCTACTCGGGGGAGTGGGTGGAGACCGAGCGATTCAGCGCGCTCGTCGATCCGGAACGCCTCGCCGCCCACGCACGCGGCGTCGACGTCGATCCACTCTTTCACGTCCCGACGGACTCCTACGCGATCATCAACCCCCACGACGTCTACACGCCCCTCGAAGCCGTCGTCGCCGACGAAACTATCGACGGCCGGCCGCTCGGCGACGTGGTCTTCGGCGTGATCAGACAGTACCGCGGCGGCGGCGAGGTCCACATGGACGTCCTCTTCGACGGCCTCTCCGTCACCCTCCCGGGACGCGCGGAGCCGATTGCGGTCGGGTTCTCCTCGGGCTACGACTTCTTCGGCGGCCACGCGGTCTACGTCGAGGGATTCGCACAGGACGCCTATTGCGCGAACTCGATACGCGCACTGACGGATCGCCGTACGGTCAAGCACGTCGGGGACGTGGGGTCCTTCGAGACCTGGTGGGAGCGCCTCCTCGGGCAACTCCAGATCGTCGCCGACGACCTCGCCGCCTTCATCCAAGATGCACAAGAAATCACCCTCGACCTCCGTGAGGTACCCTTCGACGTCGAGACCTTCTACACCCTCCTCGACTTCCCCGATTACTTGGCGGCGCGCGCGGCCAGCGACGCCCGGGCCGAAGCCGACGACCCCTTCGAGCTCGATATGTGGACGCTCCACTCCGGGGCCACCCACGCCCTCACCCACTTCTACACCGGCAAGGAGGGCGCGGCACTCGACCGGTACGTGCGGGTCGCCAACGACATCCTGTTCAACCCCGCGGGAACCCTCGACCGACTCACCCAAACGTACCGCCAGCAGGTGCGTGCGGAGACGGCTGGCGATGGACAGACCGGCCTCGACGGCCACGCCGCGCTCGCCCACATTGAACGCGTCGAACGCGACCTTCGGGACGACGTCGCGCAGTTCCAAACTCGTGAGGCCGCACTTCGAGAACGCTTCGCTCAGAGCGACTGAGGGGCAGCACTCTCGGCGAAATGTAGTGTGGCTATCAGTATCTTCAGAATTACCGGCTAGAGGAATCGACGGCGTAGCCACTAACGAGGAAGACACACAAAAGAAACCGCACCGCAGGTGACCGGTTCCGCCGGTCAGTCGTGTTGCGTTAGTTCTCGCGGCGGAGTGCCAGCAGGGCCGCACCTGCGAGCGCCACCAGCGCGAGACTCACACCGAAGCCCGGCGACGAGCCACTCGACGTGGTCGTCGTCGACGGCGTCGTCGTGGACGTCGTCGACGTCTCCTCGGTGGAGGACGTCGTCGACGTCGTCGACGTCGGCGTCGTCGTCGACGTCGTCGGCGTCGTCGTCTCGTTCTCGAGCGCGCTTGCGTTCACGACCTGGACGTCGACAGTATCGGTGTTCTCACCGTCGTCGACTTCCAGCGTGTAGTTCCCCGTGGCGACATCGTCACCGACGGGCATCTCCATGGACCACGACCCGTCCCAGCTCCAGTCCTCCGTGGACGTGAGCGCGACCGTGTCGCCATCCTGGCTCAGCAGCTCGAGTGTGATCGTGTTGTCCTCCGGCTGGAGGTTCGTCTGACCGGACACCATCGCGGTCTCACCCACGGCGATCGGGTTGAGCCCGGAGGCCTCGTGGCCCTCCGTGTAGACCGTGTTGATGCGGGTCGACGCATCGGCGAGACGGAACTGCGTCTCGATCACGTTGTCGTCAGAGGCCGTGTCCTCCACGGTCTCCGACTCGAACGCGTTCCAGATCTGCGTGCCGTCACGCGAGCCCTGGCCGTTGCGC